>CAZBNY010000026.1:4712-15441 GCA_964493235.1 uncultured Lachnospiraceae bacterium | reverse complement strand
ATATCCCCGCATTTCGTATGACCGGGACATCGACCTTCTGAATTTGTTTCCGAGGAGCCTATAACACAGGGACAGGGGTAACTGCTATCGCCTTTGCCGACAAGGACGTTTCCATTCCGTTAGCGGTCGATATACACTTCGATATAGACTGCGTATCGCTTCAAAACGTTTTGCTCAGCAAAGCCGTGGAATACATGGAAGATGTAGTAAAAGAATATTTTTATCAAAGGAAATAAAATTGCGTCTGATGAATAATAATCACGATCCTCGAGCTTTATCGGGGATTTTTTGATATAATTGTAAATAACTGCTTTCAGGACAAGTAAAATATCTAAAGTCTAAAATAGCGACGGGATTCACTTCCGGCACTACTGTGTTTGCCAAATACTGAAAGTTTCTTATGGAACTTTTGATTCCCTCACCGACAGACAGGATAAATCCTGCGGGATTTCATCTTAAAACGAAACCTTGTTTTGTTTTTCCGGTATTTATTAGTGAAAGGCCCGGAAAGGAATGACGGAAATGACCGATAAACAAATATTAGCCCTATATTTCATACGATCCGAAAACGCCATAGAGGAAACCAACAATAAATACGGAGCGTATTGCAGAAAAATCTCAATGAATATACTGCAAAATACCGAGGACAGCGACGAGGCCGTAAACGACACATGGCTGAAGGCGTGGAACGCTATCCCGCCGGCCGAGCCTGACCCTCTTAAGACCTATCTCGGCGTACTGACAAGACGCATTTCTCTCAACCGATACGAATATTATCAGGCCCAGAAGCGCAACTCACAGTTTGACGTTCTGCTTTCTGAGGTCGAGCAGATGATACCGTCCGAGACGGCGCAGAAGGATTTCGAGAAAGGCGAGATTGCCGGAGCGATAAACCGCTTTTTGGCGGGACTGAAAAAGGAAGCCCGCATATACTTTGTCAGAAGATACTGGTATTCCGACCCGATTTCGGACATCGCCAAACGATACGGCGTTTCCGAGAGCAAAGTCAAATCGTCTCTTTTCAGAACGCGGAACGCTCTGAGAGAGCATTTGGAAAAGGAGGGAATTGAAATATGAAAAAGGAAGATTTATATAATGAGCTTGGAAATATTGATCCTAAATTTATAGATGAGGCGGACGAGCCTGTAAGAAGCTCTGCCCAATGGAAGCGTTGGACAGCCATAGCCGCGGCATTTATCATACTTGCAGGCGCGGTGGGAATGTCGGACACTGTCCAGGCGGCGATCAAGGGCTTGTTTACATTTATACCGGGAGTATCCATCGAGGAGCAGGACGGAAACAGCACAAAGCCATATGCCGGCATACTCTACTCAATGGACGGCAAGCCTGTTACCCGGTCAAACGGGAAGATCACCGTAACACTTCAAAACGTCTATGTTGACGCCTATAATGTTGACGTTATATATAAGGTTACACTTGATTTCCTTAACGAAGAAAATATGACATATGCCATGCCGGCAAAAGAATTAAATAAGCTCATGGAGGAAAACGGAGATGCTTACGACAGCGAAATAAGACTGCCCAAGGACGCTGACTCTATGCAGCTTGTGCTGGACGAAAATGGTGTGTCGGACTATATCAAAATCAATGATGGCGGGGATAATCGGGGAATATTTTATCAGGTTGAGTCGGCTGTCAGCATTGCCAATGAGTCTTTTACCCCCGAATATTACGGCGGCGGCAGCCGAACGGAAATACAGTATACAGCACACATAGATTACATTCCCGAAATTATAAAGGAATACGGCGCAGACCTGCCTATCACCCTGACAATCGGCGGCCTGTCCTTTGACATCAAGCTCAAACCGATAGAGACCTACGATACGGTTGACGAGATCGGCCCGACCGTTCTTAAAAACAATATCTCTCTGACTGCGGTACCCAGATGGGAAGGCGATACGCTCTATATCAAGATGTATTCTCTCAACTACAGCGAGTTCTCTCAGATATACGGCTTTACGCAGTACAACTATGAGGATAGTGATATCCTTCCATACCTGACTATAGGCGGTCAGACCGTAACGGCTCAGTATGACGGCGGTGACGGAACGGAGTTTTACTTCGACCTTTCGGAATACAGCTTTAGCGACGAGGAAAAGGCCGAGGCGACCTACCATGTGCCCGTTGTAGAGGTACTTGATCAGGAAGAGACGACCATTGATTTCACCGTACATGACGACGGAACCATTGACTTCCCGGATAAGGTCAGCCTTAAGTATGCCGACATCGAGATAAAAAACATGGCCAAGGGAACTGACATTATGCCCGATCTGGACGGTTCTCAGGGCTGGGAGGTCAGCATAGGCATCGATTTTACCGTTGTGCCTAAGCAGGACAACATCACATTTGAAAGCGCCGCCTTCACAACGGTAAACGGCAAACACACCGGCGGAGGAAGCTGTACCGAATACGGTGGAAACGAATGGAAGGTAGTTTTCCAGAGGGATAACTTAAAAAAATTAACAGATTATCACAGCGTAACGATCACCTCTCCGATATATGTTATCTCCGATGAGTATGTATTTTCGCTGAACTGATGTTGCGATAACAGAACAATGTTTTGATTTGACAACATTTAATGGTCGCAAAAACAGTACAATAATAATAAGGGGTCCGGATTTTCCAATAATTCCGGGCCTCTTTCCTTATTAATTATTGGCACGGTAATTGCTTATTTACAATTTTATGTTCACTTTATTTTTATTATGATATAATAAAAGCAAATTATAAAATAAGGAGGATTTTATATGGGTGTAATGGAAATGTTTTCACTTAAGGGCAAAAACGCGCTTGTAATCGGCGGAAGCAAGGGCCTTGGCGAGGGTATTGCCAGAGGACTTGTCGAGGCCGGAGCGGTCGCCGTTGTCTCCAGCAGAAATCAGGCTGACTGTGACAAGGCCGCTGCCGGAATAATCGACAGAACCGGCGGAGAGTGCATCGGTATTTCGGCTGACATCTCCACTAAGGAGGGGGTTGACGCTATTGTGAACGCAGTTATTGAAAAGCTTGGACACATCGACATACTTGTAAACAGTGCCGGAGTGAACATCAGAAAGCCTGCCGTTGACTATACCGTTGAGGACTGGGACAAGGTTCAGGACGTACAGCTTAAGGGTGTATTCCTGGCGTGTCAGGCAGTCGGCAGACACATGATCGAAAAAGGAATAAAGGGCAGGATAATCAACATTTCCTCAGTCAATGCCCGTGTTGTGGCAAGACCCAACATCGTTTCATACATTGCCGCCAAGGGCGCGGTTATGCAGATGACAAAGGCCCTCGCCGTTGAGTGGGCGCAGTACGGAATTACTGTAAACGCTGTGGCTCCCGGATTCTTTGAGACAGCAATGACAAAGGTTCTCTTTGAGGACCCTGCCACAAGGGAGGAAATGTTCAGACATATTCCCGTAAAGCGTTTCGGCGACGCGGATAACGACCTGGCCGGAATGGCTGTCTACTTCGCGTCGGACGCTTCGGCATACACGACCGGACAGATCATATATATAGACGGAGGATATACAAGCATATAAGGGTCGAAAACAGGCTCGGGTATAGGCTGATATCAAAAATGAGCGGGGCGGAAATTAATTCCGCCCCGTTTAAAATTTAAAATTCTTTATTGATTTTATGGCTCAGTCGCTCATTCATTGTCTTTTCCACGGCATTCAGTATATTCTCATATCCCGTACATCGGCAGAGATGCCCTGACATGAGCTTTCTCAGCTCATCTCTTGTATATCTTTTGCCGGATTCCAAAATTTCCACAGCAGTCATTATAAATCCCGGCGTACAAAATCCGCACTGAACGGCCCCCTCGTCGATAAACGCCTGCTGAATATCCGACAGCTCGCCGTTGGGGCCAAGCAGGCTCTCAAGGGTGCGTATTTCCTTTCCGTCGGCCCATATAGCCAAATATATACAGGAGTTAAAGCATTCGCCGTCGATAATGACATTGCAGGCTCCGCACTCGCCTACCTCACAGCCCTTTTTGACCGAGGTCAGCCTATAGTCGTTCCTGAGCATATCCGTCAGAGACGCCCGCACATCGACCATTGTTTCGGTATATTTTCCGTTGATAGTGCATTTCACAAGCTTTCTCTGCATTACAGCTCACCTCCCGCCAGTCTTACGGCCTCCGCAACGGCACGCTTCGATAGCTCCTCTATGAGCTGGAGTCTCAGCTCCTTTGACGCTCGCCAGCTTGTTCTGGGATTTACGTCGTTAAGCGCCGTTTTCGCGAACTCCGCTATATTTTCCGTCGAAACAGCCCTTCCCTTTATAAATTCCTCCGCGGACTTTGCCCTTACCGGCACAGGGGCGGCGACGCCATAGGCAATACGCACGTCCTCAAATGTCCTTTTATCCGCCGACAGCTTAACATTGGCGGAACAGCCTGTTGTGGCAATATCCATAGCGTTTCTCATAGCGTACTTTATATAGTGTCCGTAATAGCCTTCGTAGCTTTCCTTCTTAATAAGTATCGACGTCAGCAGCTCGTTATGTTTCAGGTCTACCTTGCCGGCGCTTATGTAGAAATCATGTATCGGTACCTGTCTTACGCCGTTTTCGCCGGTTATCTCCATCACAGCGTCATAGGCATGAAGCGTTGAGGCCGAATCCGCCGATGTAACACCATTGCAGGTGTTTCCGCCAATGGTGCCGATATTTCTTATCTGGGGGCCGCCGACCATGTCAACGGCCTCGCCAAGCACATTTATGTATTTCTGTATTATCTCATTTTTAGTAATATGCGAAAAGCTGGTAAGCGGCAGAATACGGATAGTACCGTCGTCCTCCATTTTTACACCTCTCAGCTCGTCAAGCCCGTAAATGCTCACAAGCTCACGGCCGGCCAGCTTACCCTCTCTCATTTTTATAAGGACGTCACTTCCTCCGGCGATTATTATTGCCTGCGGGTGCTCCGTAAGGAGTTCCACCGCGTTTTGGACCGACTGCGCCTCATATAAAGCCTTCATATCATACATACGGTTCCCTCCCTTAGATAAGACCTTCCTCTTTGAAACGCACAAACAGGTTATGGGGATTGAGCGGCAGCTTATCCACTCCGACGCCTGTGGCGTAAAGCACGGCGTTCCTTATAGCCGGAGCCGCCGGAACAGCAGGAGGCTCTCCCAAAGCCTTTGTTCCGAAGGCGCTTGTAGGCTCATAGTTTTCCACAAACTGCGCCTCAAGATGAGGGTGATCCATCGTGGTACTCAGCTTATAGTCCAGCAGATTATTATTTAGCGGCTTACCCGTTTTCTCGTCATAGAGGAGCTGCTCGCTCAGAGCGTAGCCGATAGCCATACTCATGCCGCCGTGTACCTGCGCCTCGGCAAGCTGAGGATTTATAAGCCTTCCGCAGTCATGGACGTTTACTATATCCAGCACCTTCACCTTGCAGAGCGGTATATCCACCTCCACCTCGGCAAAGCAGCAGCCGAAGGAATAGGCGTTGGTTTTGGCCTGATATGTGCTCTCGGCGGTTATATGCTCGCTCCTTGTGAGGCTGTAAAGGACCTCCGTAGCCAGCTCTCCCAGAGACATAAGCACACGTCCGTCCGTTGTGCGCACTATGTTTCCGTCAATTATATTCAGGTCGCTCTTTTCCATTCTTGTAAGTTCATGGGCGTGCTCAAGTATTTTGTCCTTCAGCAGAAGTCCGGTCTGCTTGATTGAGAAACCCGCCATATATGTCTGCCTTGAGGCGTAAGCGCCGGTACCAAAGGGCGTAACGTCGGTGTCCTGCACCGTCATAACATGGACGTCCTCAAATTTTATTCCCAATACCTCCGACGCCATTTGAGCGAATACCGTATCGGCTCCCTGTCCTATCTCGGTCTCCGCCACCTGTAACTGGATTGAACCGTCCTGATTGAGTACCATACGGCAGGCGCTCATCTCCAGTGAAATCGGCCAAACCGCTGTATTATACCAGAATATCGACATTCCGACACCCCTGCGTATGGGGCCGGTCTGATTTTTATATTTTTCAAGCTTTTCGTCCCAGTGTATGTATTCCCTTCCCTTGGCGATACACTGGTTAAGACTGTCAAAGTAATTCTCATTCTTTGAAAACTCGTCCTTAAAGCCTACGTCCATCATGTTTTTCTGTCTCAGCTCGATGGAGCCTATTCCCAGCTTTCTGGCTATGTCCTCGACATGGCTTTCCATAGCGAAGCTTATCTGAGGTATTCCGTAGGCCCTCATAGCTCCGGCAGTAGCTCTGTTGGTATATATCGTATACGCGTCGCCCTCATAGGCGTCGCATTTATAAAGCTGGCTGAACGCGGAAAGCCCCTTTGCGGCGATACTGTGTCCATGCGACGTATAGGCCCCCTGATTTGAGAAGGACTCGCACTTTCTGGCGACAAAGGTACCGTCGGGTCTTACGTATGTAATAAGATGTACCCTGATCGCGTGGCGCACACGGTTGCAGGCGAAGGTCTCCTCCCTTGTCATATCGATCTTGACCGGCCTTCCCCCGACCTGCGTGGTCAGATACGCGCACAAAGGCTCATAGAGCGCGTCCTGCTTATTGCCGAAGCCGCCGCCGATATATGGCTTGATGAGCCTGACCTTGCCCCAGGGTATGCCCAGCGCCTGACCGACGATCCTGCGGACAATATGAGGTATCTGCGTCGATGAAACGACTACTATCCTTCCGCCCTCCTCATAAGCGAAACAGATATGGTTCTCAATATGGCAGTGCTGGACCGTCGGCGTGTCGTACCAGCCCTCGAATTTTATAAGTCCCTTTTCCTTTATAGCCTGCTCATAGTCGCCCTTTTTGGCTGATGTATGGTTAAGTATATTATTCTTATATTCCTCGTGTATCTGCGGCGCCCCGTCCTTCATGGCCTCCATCTGGTCAAGCACGAAGGGATATTCCTCATACTCGACCTTAATGGCTCTCAGTGCCTGATTGGCGGCGACTTCGTCCTCCGCTATTACCGCCGCCACATCATCGCCGTAATAACGCACTCTGCTTGTCAAAAGCAGTCTGTCGGCGACGTCCTGATGGGCAGGGTCTGTCGACCACGGGTGGCCCGCCGTCGGGAACTTATACTGCGGAACATCAAAGCAGGTGACTATTTTAACGACGCCCGGAATTTTTTCCGCCTCGGAAGTGTCAATGGATCTCACCACGCCGTTAGCTATGGTCGATCTGAAAACTTTTGCCACAAGGAAATTTTTATCGGCAAGGTCATCGGTATATTTCGCGCGTCCTGTCACTTTTTCAAAGGCGTCCACTCGTTTCTCGCTTACTCCTACAGCCATATCGCTCACCCCTAACATTACAAAAACTAATATTTATCAAATAATACTGTATATTTCAGAATCTAACGTAATATATTGGTAAATTTTTTAATATTTTATCCCTAGCCTTGAAATTGATTATCTAAATTATATCATCAAACCGAATATAAATAAAGTAATTAGTAAAAATCGCATTATCCTTAATATAGAATAACGCGCTGTTTCCAATATGCTTGAAACAGGCCGATTAAAATGTTACCATGATATCATAGACAAAGGTTATACTCAATTAATACATGACTCCAAAGCGCAGGGTGACTGCCATTTTCGGCAGAAAACAGGCGTACCTGAAGCGTTTTAGGATAATGAAGTCAATAAGCGTTAAAAATCCGCATTCCATAAATGTCTGGGTTCTTTGTATCCCTATGTTATATCATTAATAAAAAGCATATCTGAAGGGAGTGATACTATGTCCGTATTTACTGTAAACGGCATTTCATATACAGTTACCGAAAATGTCAGGCTCATGCAATTTTTAAGGGATAGCCTGCGGCTCACCTCCGTCAAGAACGGTTGTAATGAGGGCGCCTGCGGAGCCTGTACCGTGCTTATGGACGGGAGGGCCGTGAAGGCCTGTGTACAGAGGACTGACAGCCTTGACGGAAAAAGCATACTCACCACGGAGGGCCTGACCGACAGGGAAAAGACGGTCTACAGCTACGCCTTTTCCGAAGCAGGAGCGGTCCAGTGCGGCTACTGCATACCGGGCATGGTCATCTGCGCCAAGGCCCTGCTCGACAAAAATCAAGATCCCACAAGGGACGAGGTAAAAACCGCTGTCAAAAACAATATATGCCGCTGCACCGGCTATAAGAAGATAGAGGACGCTATACTTCTGGCCGCCGCGATATTTCGGGGCGAGCGTGATATAGAAAAAAATGTAAGCACCGGACTTTTAGGAGAAAATATGCGCCGTGTGGACGCCGAGAGCAAGACACTTGGCACAGCCAAGTACGCTGACGACTTCTATATGGAAAATATGCTTCTCGGCTCAGCTTTAAGGAGCGAATACCCCAGAGCGAGGGTCCTTTCCATAGACACAGCTGAGGCTGAAAGGGTTGATGGCGTAGTCTGTATAATGACGGCCAAGGATATTCCGGGTACCCAGAAGGTCGGGCATCTGAAACGCGACTGGGACGTACTTATCCCCGTCGGAGGAACGACCCACTATCTCGGGGACGCCCTCGCGCTTATCGCCGCTGAGACCCAGCAGGCCATTGATGAGGCAAAAAAACTGATAAAGGTAGAATATGAAGTTCTTGAGGGAGTATTCTCACCCGAGGTATCCATGAGAGACGGCGCTCCCCTCCTGCACGAGGGCGGCAATCTTCTCGCCAGCGAGCATCTAGTCAGGGGAAACGCTGACGAGGTAATAGCCAACAGCAAATATAAAGTAACAAACCACTACAGCGTGCCGTTTACTGAACACGCGTTTATGGAGCCTGAATGCGCCGTCGCCTTCCCCGAGGACGGAGGAATACACATAATAAGCGGCGACCAGGGCATATATCAGACAAGACGTGAATGCTCCGACGCCACAGGGCTTCCGCCCGAGAAAGTAAGGGTTTCGGCGGCAATGGTCGGCGGCGGCTTCGGCGGCAAGGAGGACATGAGTGTACAGCACCATGCCGCCCTGCTTGCCCAAAAAACGGGCCGTCCCGTCAAGGTAAGGCTTACAAGGGCCGAAAGCATACTTATCCACCCCAAGCGTCACGCTATGGAAATGGATTTCACTACGGCCTGTGACGAAAACGGTTATCTGACAGCCATGAAGGCCGTTATCATATCGGACACGGGAGCCTACGCCAGTCTCGGCGGCCCAGTCCTGCAAAGAGCCTGTACCCATGCCGCAGGTCCCTACAACTATCAGGTCATAGACATAACCGGCAAGGCGTATTACACGAACAATCCGCCCGCCGGAGCCTTCAGGGGATTTGGCGTTACACAGAGCTGCTTTGCCACCGAATGCAACATAAACCAGCTTGCGGAGCTTGTAGGCATATCTCCCTTTGAGATACGCTACCGCAATGCCCTGCGTCCGGGCGACGTTCTTCCCAACGGACAGATAGCCGATGAAACGACTGCGCTTGTGGAAACGCTGGACGCCGTAAGGGATATTTACGAAAAAAATCCAAAGGCCGGAATAGCCTGCGCCCTTAAAAACAGCGGTCTCGGCGTCGGCATACCCGACACCGGCAGATGTCTTATAACGGTCAAAGACGGTCTTATACACGTTACGTCCTCCGCCGCCTGCATAGGACAGGGTATGGGTACAGTACAGATACAGATGATATGTGAAACCGTTGGGATAACTCCCGACAGGATAATATACGATACTCCTGATACAAAATTTTCGCCCGACTCAGGCAACACGACCGCCTCACGCCAGACGCTTTTCACCGGAGAGGCCGCCGTCAGAGCCGCCAAAGAGCTGAAAAAGGCTCTTGACGAGGCAGACTCCCTCGAGGCTCTTAACGGACGTGAGTTTTTCGGCGAATATACAGGAATTACCGACAAAATGGGTTCGGATAAGGAAAATCCCGTCAGTCACATAGCCTACGGTTACGCCACCCACCTTGTTGAGCTGAATGACGACGGAACAGTTAAACGGGTCGTCGCCGCCCATGACGTTGGCACGGCTGTAAATCCCAAGTCGGTCGAGGGGCAAATAGAGGGCGGTGTCGTGATGAGCCTTGGCTACGCCCTGACCGAGGATTATCCCCTTGATAACGGAAGGCCGTTGGCTAAGTACGGTACACTTGGCCTTTTCAGAGCTGATAAGACTCCCGATGTCGAACCAATAATAGTCGGCAAAAATATCCGCGGTCTTGCCTGCGGAGCAAAGGGCATAGGCGAGATCTCATCGATCCCGACAGCCCCTGCCGTACAGCTTGCCTACTACAACAGAGACGGTATATTCAGAACAAGCCTGCCTCTTAAAGGCACACCGTATAAAAAGTAGTCTTCCGCCCCAAAGCGCTTTTCGTCAAGAGCAGTAGCTATAAACAGAGTTTTCGGATAAGTATGACGAAAGAACCGGATAGTATACACGGAGCATTTTCAAGGAGCTTACGCCCATATTAACGGAGCCGTATTTTGAAGAACGTTATACAATAGGGGCCTTAATATGAATAAGGTAACAATGGGTAATTTGTTTAAGCTATCCATGCCTGTATATGGTATTTTCCTGTATCGTGGGATATTGTTGACCTTTATTTCCGTAGGAATGATCGTCTTTGGTACGATCAAAAAGAAAGAAAAGAAATATTACAATATATGGTTCATTATTTTGGGCGGCGCAGGAGTGCTTTTGCTCGTTCCTGTCATGCTTGCCAAGATTATGGTACGGTCTAAGCTGAATTTTCTATAATCAGCGGGTTTCATGGCATCT
>CAZBNY010000026.1:0-4612 GCA_964493235.1 uncultured Lachnospiraceae bacterium | reverse complement strand
ATCTTGCCATAGGGGCCCGCTGTTTTGTATCGCCCTCTATTTTTCCAGCTTCAAATAAAGTCAAACACCGATATTAAACCGAAGCAGAGCGTAAAGCAAATAAAAAGCACTCCATCGGCGTTTGACTTAAAAAATACAAATTTTGTTTTCTTAAGTCAAGCCTCCTTATGATGAAGTGCTTTTATTCTCAATCCTCAGTTAATCTATTAGGGGTAAGCTTTAGCTGTGGATCGGTTTTCTGTTGTTTTTAACCTATTCCGCCGTAAAGTATTCCTAAAACAAATACTATGATCGACAGCGGCACATATACATATTTTGCCAATAGTTTAAAATGCTTTCCCAACGGCTTGTCTCTGCCCTGCTCCAGCTCATTCTTTATCTCGTCATAGCCGAGTATATAATAAATCGAAACAGCGCCAAACACCGCTCCAAACGGAACGACTATTATCGTGATAAAATCCATCCAGCCGCCGACCTTAGGCTCCGCCTCAAGGAATACTCCCACAAGGAACGCTATTCCGCCGCAGAGAGCAACAGCGGCCTTTCTTGGCAGCTTAAATCTCGTCTGCCACGACTCGCTTACAGCCTCAAACATATTTATAAGGCTTGTAATTCCCGCAAAGGCCACGGATATGAAAAACAGCACCGCGAAAAGCCTTCCCATAGGCATCTGTCTGAAAATATTCGGAAGGGTTATAAACATGAGCGGCGGTCCTGAACTTGGCTCGATACCGAATGCGAATACCGCCGGCATTATGGCCATCGCCGCAAGCATGGCTGCTATAGTATCAAAAACGGCCGTCCGAACCGACGCCTTAGGTATATCCTCGCCCTTACTCAAATAAGTTCCGTATACGATCATTCCCGAACCGGTTATTGAAAGCGAAAAGAACGCCTGTCCCATCGCCATTACCCATGTATCGATATTTAGGAGCTTGCTCCACTCGGGAACAAAGAGGAATTTATATCCCTCGGCGGCTCCCGGCAGGAGTGCCACTCTTATCGCCAAAACAGCGAAAAGTATGAAAAACGCCGGCATAAGTATCTTATTTATTTTTTCTATTCCCTTTGTCGCGCCAAACATCAGTATTATTGAGGCCGCCGCAACGACTATGGCATGCCAGGGTATACTTCCGAATTCGCCGGTAGCCTGTGAAAAATATACCGCCGCCTCCTCAGTCAATATCGCTCCCGTAACAGAGCCTGCCAGCGACCTTACCACCCAGCCGACGATTATCGAATAGCCTATGGCTATTCCCAATGAACCCATAAGAGGTATCCAGCCAAGGATATATCCCAGCCTTCCCTTATTTCGTCCGCTCCAGCAGTATTCATAGGCTCCCAGGGTGCCCGTCCCCGCTCTTCTGCCTATCGCGAACTCGGCCGAAAGACCGACCAGTCCAAACAGCGCTACGAACAGTATATATGGAACAAGAAACGCCGCTCCGCCATACTGACCGACTCTGTACGGAAACATCCATATATTTCCCATTCCCACTGCCGAGCCTACACAGGCCAGTACAAAGCCGAGTCCGCTGCCAAAACCACCGTTCTGGTGCCCCTTTTCGCCCTTTTCCATTGTATTCTCTCCCTTTTGTTTCCGGCATATTTTATATTTTGTCAGCCGTTGACATTGATATATTTTAATTATATACTCTATATAACGATTTGTAAAACCGATAATTTCTATCATATAATTCATTTTTTTAGATAACAGGAGGTCAGATATGGAGCTTAGAAATATAAGGACTTTTTTAGCTGTCGCCGAGCAGTGCAGCTTCTCAAAGGCCGCCGATATACTTGGCTATTCGCAGTCCACCGTCACGACACAGATACAGCAGCTCGAGCAGGAATTTGACACACTTCTTTTTGACAGGATCAATAAAACAGTACGTCTTACGTCCTCCGGCACGGAGTTCATAGACTACGCCCAGAAAATACTCCGCACCGCCGAGGACGCGAAGGCCGCCATGCGCCGTCTGCCCGACGAAAGCGGTGAGCTTCGCATAGCTATGGCGGAATCCCTCTGCTCGTCATTTTTCCCGGATATACTTGAGCTTTATCACAAAAAATATCCACGGGTCGAGCTTTGCATAATGACCGGCGGGACCGATGATATGTTCCATATGCTGCGGCACAACGAGGCCGATATGGTTTATACTCTCGACCGCAGAATACATTCCTCCGACCTTGTGACCGCTCTTGAAAGAGAGGAGGAGGTATATTTTGTCGCCGCTCCGTTCTATCCGCGAGCAGACATGGAATTTTCCCTTGAGGAGCTTGCCTCCCTTGATTTCATACTTACCGAAAGGGACATGAGCTACAGGAAACGTCTTGATGAGCTTATGGCCTCCCACTCGCTGGAGATAACTCCGTTTTTGGAGCTTGGAAACGTCGATATGATACGGTCCCTTGTGGAGGGCGGCAACGGGGTCTCCTTTCTTCCAGCCTACGCCCTCAGGGAATCGCTCAAAAGGGGTTCCCTTGTCAAGCTGAGGGTCGCGGAAAATCCCATCGGAGTCTGGCGGCAGCTCCTTTATCACAGAAACAAATGGGTGACTCCCCAGATGCGTTCCATGATAGAGTTGATAAAGGAATTTGAGCATTAAAAAATTTTTTTAAATTTATAGAATAGGTATTGCATTATATACGTATATGGTATATAATGCAATTAACATTTGAACAATTATTCAATTGAGGAGATGAACAAATGAACGACGAGATCAAAACTACCGAATTTATGCACGCCCATGAGGACGTCATAGAAAAGGTGAACGAAACCATGCCGGACGAGGAAATACTCTATGATCTGGCGGAGCTGTTCAAGATATTCGGCGACAGTACAAGGATAAAGATCCTCTACGTGCTTTTTGAGTCGGAGATGTGCGTTTTTGACATATCCCAGCTTCTGAACATGAGTATGTCGGCAATATCCCATCAGCTAAGAATTCTGAAACAGGCCCAGCTTGTAAAATTCAGACGTGAAGGCAAAACAGTATTTTACTCCCTTGCCGACGACCATGTAAGGACTATACTTGGCAACGGAATGGATCATATATGCGAATAATGAGGAGGCTCTTAAAATGAAAAAATCATACAAACTTATCGACCTTGACTGCGCTAACTGCGCCGCTAAAATGGAAACCGCTATCAATAAGATCCCCGGCGTAAATAAGGCTACAGTCAGCTTTATGACACAGAAGCTTACTATCGACGCCGATGACGATAAATTCGACGGTATCGTTAAGGAAGCCGTTAATACGATCGCTAAGGTAGAGCCTGACTGCCAGGTCGTATTAAAGTAAGGTGATCTTATGACAAATAAGCAGAAACGTGTTTTGTACCGGATAATCATAAGCGCCGTACTGCTTGTTGTATGTGTACTGCTTAAGCTTAACGGCATTATAAAATTCGCTGCCTTTATGGTGCCTTATCTTATAGTCGGATTTCCGGTTTTGAAAAAAGCCGCCGTGAACATCTCCCACGGTCAGGTCTTCGACGAAAACTTTCTCATGTGTATAGCCACAATAGGCGCTCTCTGCGTCGGCGAATACGCTGAGGCGGTATTCGTAATGCTTTTCTATCAGATCGGCGACTTGTTTGAGTCTATCGCCGTTGGAAAAAGCCGCAGCTCGATTTCGTCTCTTATGGACATCTGCCCTGAATATGTCAATATCGAGAGAGACGGCAAAATAGAACAAATAGACCCCGATGAAGCCTCGGTAGGCGACATCATAATTATTAAGCCCGGCGAAAAGGTTCCCCTTGACGGTACAGTGATCGAAGGCTCCTCGAGCCTGAACACGACTGCGCTCACCGGAGAATCCCTTCCTTTAGATGTTGCGGTCGGTGACAGCGTAATAAACGGCTGTATAAACCTCAACGGCCTTTTAAAGGTCGAGGTAACAAAGGAATACTCGGATTCAACGGTCTCAAAAATACTGGAGCTTGTTGAAAACTCCGCTGAAAACAAGGCCCCTACGGAAAACTTTATTACAAAATTCGCCCGCTACTATACCCCTATAGTAGTAATAGCGGCGGTAGTGCTTGCCTTCGCCCCACCCCTTTTATTCAGCGGCGAGCTTAAGGATTGGGTAACAAGGGCTCTCAACTTCTTAGTTGTATCATGCCCCTGCGCCCTTGTAATATCGGTTCCCCTTTCATATTTCAGCGGAATAGGCTGCGCGTCGAGAAACGGAATACTTATAAAAGGCTCCAACTATCTTGAATCCATAGCAAAGGCCAAGACCGTTGTATTTGATAAAACCGGAACTCTGACAAAGGGTTCGTTCTTCGTAACTGAGGTACACCCCGTCGGAATGAGTGAAGATGAGCTTGTTGAGATGACCGCCCTTGCCGAAAGCTATTCAAACCACCCGATTTCACTCTCCATAAGGAAAGCCTGCAAGAGCAAGCTTGACACCGGACGTGTAACCTCGGAGGAGGAAATATCCGGCCACGGCGTTAAGGCAGTCATTGACGGAAAGACCGTATGCGCCGGAAACGACCGCCTTATGCGGGAGGTTGGCTGTGAATGCTCCGCTTTTAACGGTGTGGGAACTGTTGTACACACATCCGTTGACGGCAAATACGCCGGATATATAGTCATAGC
>CAZBNY010000025.1:0-15592 GCA_964493235.1 uncultured Lachnospiraceae bacterium | reverse complement strand
TATTGAGGAACCATCAAGAAATTATAGCCGTCCACTCAGGAGCGTTTCAAGCTCGTCGTTCAGAGATACAACTGATTTCAACCAAACCTCCAGGCTCGTGGCTAAAATAATCCTTATTGTGGTACAGATAATCGCCTCTGTGTGGGGAGTTATGTTTTTGGCTGTCGGCATAATGTGCGTAATTGAAAGAAGCGCAGCCGGAGCGGTCATAGCCTTCATCATAGGCGCGGCACTTATTTTAGGCCCGATCAAGCTCAGAAAAACGATAATGAGAAAAATATAAAAAGCCTGATGGCCGGTGTCATAAGAGAATATAAAACAACGAATGCTTCCTTGCGGCCATTCGTTGTTTTTATATTTTCTGACTCCGTCGGCGTTTGGCTTAAGAAATACGAAATTTGTTTTCTTAAGTCAGACCGCCTTATCACGGCTTTTTCTTTTTATCGGCACAGGCGTTGTGACAGGCGGCACAGTCACCTGAGCATTCCGAACGGCAGGAGCAGCCTCCTCTGTGCTTTATTATGTATATGATTGCAAAAACAAGCCATGCTATAACCGCCGCAACGAACAGCCAATCAATAACTCTCATTATCTCACCTCAGAATATCATCAATATTTGATAAACCGCGAAAGAGATCACCCAGGCAAAGGCCGTCTGCCCAAAAGCGATGATCAATGCCCAGCTTCCGCTTTTCAGTTCTCTTTTTACCGCGGCGATGGCGGCCACACACGGAGTATAGAGCAGCGTAAATACAAGATACGCGATGGCGGCCTTCGTCGTGAACAAACTCTGCAAGCCTCCGGCCACATCTCCTCCCACAAGAACGGTAAGAGTGCTTATCACGGCCTCCTTAGCCGAAAATCCTGTTATCAGGGCTGTCGCCGCTCTCCAATCTCCGAAGCCGAGCGGTCTGAATATGGGTGAGATTGCCCGTCCTATCAGTGCCAGCATACTTCCGGCGCTGTCCGCGACAACATTAAATCTTGTGTCAAAGGTTTGCAAAAACCAGATCATTACCGAAGCCACAAATATCACTGTGAACGCCTTTGTGACAAAATCCTTTGCCTTGTCCCATATGAGCATCATTACAGATTTCAGGCCGGGCATACGGTAATTGGGCAGCTCCATTACAAAGGGGACAGGCTCTCCCCTAAAGGCCGTACCCTTTAATAAAAGTCCTACTACAACTCCCATAACCATGCCAAATACATACAGCGCTATCATCACAAACGCCCGCATTTCCACAGGAAAGAACGCCTGCACAAAAACCGTATAGATCGGCAGCTTTGCCGAACAGCTCATAAACGGTGTCAACATTATCGTCATTTTCCTGTCTCTGTCGGATGGCAGGGTTCGGCTCGCCATTATCGCCGGTACGGAGCAGCCAAAGCCGATTATCATAGGTACGAAGGAACGTCCCGAAAGTCCGATCTTACGCAGGGACTTGTCCATTACAAAGGCAACCCTTGCCATATATCCGCTGTCCTCAAGCATTGAAAGGAAGAAAAACAACACGACGATCGTAGGCAGGAAAGAAAGCACGCTGCCTACTCCGGCGCATACACCGTCAACTATAAGGCTGTGTACGACCGGATTTATTCCGTAAGACGCAAGTCCTCTGTCTATCAATCCTATCACATAGTCGATCATAGCCGTGAATCCGTCGGATAAAAACGCTCCGAACAATCCAAAGGTGAGCCAGAATATCACAGCCATTATTCCTATAAAAATAGGTATAGACCATATTCTATGAGTAAGTATGCTGTCTATTTTCACGCTTCTGGCATGAGCCTTGGACTCGCCGTTTTTTATGACCGATCTCGAGCATACACTCTCTATGAAGCTGTATCTCATATCGGCCAAAGCGGCTTCCCTGTCCGTCCCCGTCTCGGTCTCCATTTCAGTTACAATATGCTCAAGCATATCCTTTTCGTTATCGGAAAGCGCGAGGGCGTTGAGCATAGGCTCGTCCCCCTCTATGAGCTTTGTGGCCGCGAACCTTGAGGGGACATTTATTCTCTCGGCATGATCCTCTACAAGATGGGCGACAGAATGTATCGCCCTATGTACCGCTCCCGAGCAAAAATCCTTTACGGCAGGCTTCTGCGCCTTCTGCGCCGTATGTACAGCCGTTTCAATAAGCTCGCTTACGCCCTCGTTTTTTATTGCCGCAAGCGGAACTACAGGCACGCCCAGATCCTCGGAAAGCCTCTGTATGTCTATCGTATTGCCGTTTTCACGCATTTCGTCCATCATATTCAGCGCTATTACCATCGGTATGTTAAGCTCCATAAGCTGAAGCGAAAGATAGAGATTGCGTTCGATATTTGTTGCGTCCGCTATATTTATTATACAGTCTATCTTTTCATTTATAAGATAGTCCCTCGTCACTATTTCCTCAGAGGTATACGGAGAAAGCGAATAGATACCCGGGAGATCCATGATCGTAATATCGGGATGTCCCTTGACCGTACCGCTCTTTCCCTCGACAGTTACACCCGGGAAATTCCCGACGTGCTGGTTAGATCCTGTAAGCTGGTTGAACAGTGTTGTTTTGCCGCAGTTTTGGTTCCCTCCAAGCGCGAATATCATTGCTCGTCCACCCTCTCTACATCTATTTTTTTAGCGTCGTCCACACGTATGGTAAGCTCATATCCGCGCAGATGTATCTCTATCGGGTCACCCATTGGCGCCACCTTGCGCACCATCACCCTGGTTTTCGGGGTAAGTCCCATATCCAGAAGCCGCCGTCTCAGCGACCCCTGTCCGCCCACGGCCATTATCACACCTGTCTCGCCTATCTCAAGCTCATTGAGAGTCATTTTAAACACCTCATAATATATCATTTCGTTAGTCTTGGATAACGTAAATTTTATATATTCGACGCCTGTTTGTCAAGACATATTATGATATTACTCCTAAAAATATGCAAAAAAATGCGGATCATACAATCCGCATTTTTGTACTCTTTTTTATTAAAATCAAAGCGTAACTTTAGTTGTTTGTGTCAACCTTATCAAGGTCGCCTACGATAGAATCAAGGATAATTTTAAGTCCATTGATTCTTGTCATGGAATTGTCCGTGCCAACAAGGTTTGTTGTATAGCCAAGCTTGTCAAGCATACCCTTGAGCTGTGTAACTGTAATATCAGACTTAGGCTCAACGCTCTTTTCTACAAGGCCAAGACCTGCTGCCCATGTAAGAGGTTTCTGAGCATATCCGTTAGCCTCTGAGATCTTATCTAAGATGATACCGTTTTTGCCTTCGCCGCCTTTAAGTCTGTAAAGGAATGTAACAGCGTCCTCTGTGCTTAATGTTCCATCAGGAACGAATAAAGCGTCCTTTGTCATGCCTAATGTCATGCCAAGCGCATAAGCAGCTCTTGCGTAGTCCTCATTAGAGCCTGTTACGTCAATGAAAGGATGATTAGCCGAAGGAGCTGTGTTGTAGATAGTTTTGGGCTCTTTGGGTTTTCTGAATGTTGTTGAATTTCCCTCTTCTGTGATAACAGTACGGTCGCTTTCTTTGTTGGGTGATGTAACGACAGGCTCAACAACGGACTCTTCCTCTACTGCGGGTACTTCTGTTTCTTCTGCGGGAGCCTCTGCTGTCTCCTCAACTGCTTCCTCCTCAGCTACAGCTTCCTCTGCTTTTTCTTCCTCCTCAACAGGTTCTGCTTCTTCCTCAGCAGCCTGTGCAGGGTCAACAACGATAACCTGATAAGCAAAAGCTGTTCCTGCTACAGATAATGTCATAGCAGCAGCAAGTAACACGGCAAGTTTCTTTTTCATAATAAATCTCCTCCTTAAATTAAAACCATTTAGCCTCTATAGACAAAAGTTCCATAAGGCTTATAATATATCGCACTCTTATCTATAGAGGCTGATTGTATTATATAGCAAATTAAATTTAAAATCAACCTATATTCTAGTTAATTAAACCAAAAAAATCAAAATAATTTAAAATAATACAGCGCCTATAAATAATTTTAGGGTAAAATCAGCTAAAAAATTTCATAAAAAGACACGGGTCCTAGAACCCGTGCCCATATTTAAAGTGCATAGCAAAATTCACTCTTATTTAATCTGACTCTTTACAGAATCCGCACCCTTGCCAAGAGCTACTGTGTTGGCAGGGATTAATTTCTTTTTAGCCTCACCAAAGAGCTTGACGAAAGCAGAACCAAGAATAGTTTCGGGAGAAACGATCTTAGTAACTTCTACAACAGCACCAAGCATGATGATATTAACAAGCTTCTGGTTGCCAAGCTCGTCAGCGATATCATTTACAGGTACTTTGTAAACGTTGATATCTGTCCTCTTTACTTCTTCATTAATAATAGATGAATTGATAAAGAGACATCCGCCGGGCGCGACTTTGTCAACATACTTATGGTATGAGGGAACGTTCATAGCGATAACGATATCAATATTGTTATCGAATACAGGTGATCCTATAGGATCGTCTGAAACTGTTACTGAGCAGTTAGCTGTACCGCCACGCATTTCAGGACCATATGAAGGAACCCAAGCGACTTCCTTGCCCTCGTCCATGCCGGCAAAGGTTATAAGCTCGCCCATTGTCATAACGCCCTGTCCACCGAAACCAGCGCAGCTAATTTTATATGTTTTTCCCATAATTATTTAGCCTCCTCTGTAAGATCTTTATATACTCCCAGTGGATAGTAAGGAATCATGCTATCTCTTACGAATTCCATTGCTTTGACAGGTGTCATGCCCCAGTTTGTAGGGCAGCTTGATACTACCTCAACAAATGAGTAGCCTAAGCCCTTCATCTGGCACTCAAGAGCCTTCTTGATAGCCTTTTTAGCCTTGATTACGTTAGGAGCTGAGTTAACAGATACACGCTCGATATATACGGGGCCGTCAAGTGTAGAAAGAAGCTCGCATACACGGATAGGATTACCGTTTACCTTAACGTCACGGCCTGACTGACAGGTCGTCGCCTTCATGCCGGGAAGCGTTGTGGGGGCCATCTGTCCGCCTGTCATACCATAGATACCGTTGTTGATGAATATAGTTGTGATCTTTTCTCCTCTGGCAGCGCAGTGAACGATTTCGGCAGTACCGATAGAAGCAAGGTCGCCGTCGCCCTGATATGTAATAACCAGCTTGTCGGGATGAACTCTCTTAATACCTGTAGCTGTAGCGGGAGCTCTTCCATGAGCGCAGTGAATAGTATCATAGTTGAAGTAGTTAGGAATAAATACTGAACAGCCAACGGGTGCTGTGATGATCGTGTCATCTATCATACCGAGTTCAGCAACACATTCTGCTATAAGTCTGTGTACGATACCATGCGCGCAGCCAGGGCAGTAATGTAATTTACGATCTGATAAACCTTCCGGTTTCTTGAATATTACAGTAGACATTAGTTCGCACCTCCTATTACCTTTTTGGCAAAGTCAATAAATTCCTCAGGTGTAGGGATAATACCGCCGCATCTTCCGTAGAAATATACTTTAGACTTGTCATCAACGGACATTTTAACGTCCTCTACCATCTGGCCCATGCTCATCTCGCCAACGATGAACTTTTTGATGTTTTTGTTCTGGAAAGGTGCCTCAGGGAAAGGCCAGGCTGTCTTAGGTCTGATAAGACCGATCTTAATGCCTTCTTTTCTGAGCTCCATAACAGCTGTCTTAAGTATACGTGCTGTTGTGCCATAGCCAACCATAGCGTACTCAGCGTCATCCATCATAAACTCTTCATATCTGGCCTCTGTAGCTGCCATTTCAGCGTATTTGCCTTCAAAGTTTCTGATATTTCTTCTCTCACAGTCGGGAGCGTCATCAGAAATACCATAGATGAAATTTCTTGTGCCGGGTTTTGAACAGCCAAGTGCCCACTCTGTAGGATCCTGTTTTGATTTTATTTCTACGGGATGATCAAAGTCTACAGGCTCCATCATCTGTCCGATAAGACCGTCGCAGCATACGATAACGGGATGTCTGTAATGGTCAGCCATCTCAAAAGCGTATTTAACAGCGTCAACAGCTTCCTGAATATTTCCGGGAAGGAGAACGGGAAGGTGCTTGTCACCGTTTGATCCGCCGTATTTAGCCTGAAAATAGTCGCTCTGTCCGGGCTGGATAGTGCCAAGGGCCGGGCCGCCTCTCATCATTGAAACGATAACAGCGGGAACCTCACCGTGGATAAGGTATCCGATACCCTCCTGTTTAAGAGCGATTCCGGGTGAAGAAGATGATGTCATAACTCTCGCGCCAGAAGCGCCTGCTCCGTAAACCATGTTGATAGCGGCGACTTCTGATTCCGCCTGTATAAATGTTCCGCCAACCTTGGGTAATTCTCTTGATAAATACTCAGGTATCTCATTCTGGGGTGTTATAGGATAACCCATGAAATATCTGCATCCGCCAACGATAGCTGCCTTAGCGATAGCTTCATTGCCTTTCATAATAACTCTAGCCATTATTATTGTCCTCCTCTCCTAATTAATCATTCCTAACAATCGTTATAATGCAATCAGGACACATTCTCGCACAGCTTTGACAGCCGATGCAGGCCTCCTGGTCCGTAATGCCAGCGGGATAATAACCGGCATCGTTGGTTGCTTCCTTGTCAAGTGCAAGAAGGTTCTTGGGACAAGCGTTTACGCACAGCTCGCATCCCTTGCAGTACTCCTTGTTGAATGTTAATGTGAATTTTGCCATTTAAAGCGCACCTCCTTATTTTATTAGATAATTACATCCATGATGCTCTCATATAGTATGTAAGAGGCACGACTGTGCCCGAAAGTCTAGCCTTAATTTCGGGAGTCATGTCTTTAACAACTTCCTCAACATAAGCAGTGTATCTGATAGGGACGCCCGTCCTTCTGCTTACCTCGCTGAGTATCTCCTCGCCTCTGAGAAGATCAGCGGCTACCGTTTCCCTGACAAGATTTGTGTTGTTTACAAAGCCTGTCACCTTAAGTCCTATACCGGCCTCAAGCGCTCTCATCTGCTCTATGCAAAGATCAGCGTCATATGTATCAGGCCTGTACGTGTTTACTACCATAAATACGTCTATTTCCTCCGTATCAAAATGCTGCTTGTATCTTCCAAGCACTATAGTACCGACGTCATTGCCGCCCAGATCGACTATATACTCGCACTTCTTATCTATAAAAGGCCCCATCATCTCGGCGGGAACAGCCGGTATATCAGCGTCATTATTATATGATGAGCCATAAACAACAATGCCCTTTTCCTCAAGTTCCGCCTTTTTCTCTCTTGAGCGGAAGTAAGGATTTACTATATCCATATCGGAGATAACGACCTTCCTATCCGGCCCTACCTCCTCCTTAAGCTTCGTAACGTAATTCACGGCAAATTCTGTTTTTCCGCTGCCGTAGTGGCCGCAAAACAACCTTATCCGTTTATCCTCTTTGAACATATTAATCCTCCCTCCTCGACAGAATTATTTGTCATGTTAAATATAAGGGAATAATCATCTAACATCACAACACTATTACATTATACCCTCAACATTCACTAATTTCAAGACTTTTTCCCAAAATTCTTGCATGGATATTACATCTAAACGGTTATATAAACGGTTTCTTTTGTGCAAATTGCATAAAACTAAAAAAATCAATGTTTTATGCAACATCTATATTTCAGTTATTTAAGATAATTTTACCGTTGTTGTCAGACATTAAAAAGTCATGTTTACATTGTCTGATATATCTTTATCATTACATTATAGCGGCTTTGAAATCAGTCAATTACTCCTTTTGTCTGACAAACACTTTTAAAAATGTGTCTCTGCCTAAAAATTTTTTCATTTTCAAAAAACAAAAAACACAGAACATTTTAAATAAAAATGTTCTGTGTTTCCAAAAATTGTATTAAAAACCCAATCAAATAACAATTTTTGATTAAATCAGGCTCAAAAAAATCGTGAATTTTACCACTCTTTATTTATCCCTTAATACGGCTCCGAACTCTTTCTCAAGTAATGAAAGGACCTCTGTCATGGCGCTGTTTACCTCCTCGTCAACAAGCGTCCTGTCCTCCGCCCTGAACGTGATCGAGAACGAAACAGACTTATAGCCATCCGCTATCTGACCGCCTTTATATACGTCGAAAAGCTGAATACTCTCTAAAAGCGCTCCGCCGTTTGCCTCAATGGACTTCTCTATGTCGCGCACATATATTTCGTCCTTTACAAGCATTGAAATGTCACGCACCATAGCCGGATATTTAGGAAGAGCCTTATAAACTGTAACAAGGTTTGAAGCCTCAATAAGTTCAGCCTCGTCAAGAACAGCAATGTATACCCTTGTACCTATACCGTAATTCTTCGCGACCTGGGGGTGAAGCTCGCCCACATAGCCGGCGTATTTTCCGCCTATTTCGACCCCTGCCGTTCTTCCGGGGTGCATCCAGCATATGTCTGTCTTGGGAATGAACTCGGCGTTTTCGATACCAAGCGTCTCTATAGTATGCTCAACTATTCCCTTGATCGTGTAGAAATCCGTGTTTCCATACATACCGATAGTCACCTTTGCAGGCTCATCAGGAAGCTCCGTAACGGGAACGTCCTTGGGAATGTATATCTTCGCGATTTCGAAAAGTCCGGCGTTCTCGTTCCTTCTGTTATAGTTAGTCGAAAGAGATGTGAGTATTCCGTTGAGCGTTGTTGTACGCATTATGCTGAAATCCTCGCCGAGAGGATTTGCTATAACAACAGTCTTTCTCAGCTCATCGCCCTCGGGTATATTGAGCTTATCAAACACCTTGGGACTTTCAAAGGAATATGTCATGGCCTCGCAAAGTCCGTTTGAGATAAGTGAGTTCTTGATCATAGCCGTTATGTTTTGGGCATATGTTCTCCTGCCCACAGTCGGTGTGCCGGCTGCAAGTGTAGGCGTGATCTTATCATAGCCATAGAATCTCGCCACTTCCTCCGCAAGGTCGGCCATGCTCTCAAGGTCGGGGCGGAATGTCGGGATCTTTACCGTCTTTGTCTCCTTATCGGCCACAAGCTCTATTTTCTCAAATATCTTTATCATATCGTCCTCGGATATGTCAGTTCCGAGGAGCTTATTTATCTTTTCAGGACTATATTCAAGAGTCCAGGGCTCTCTTACGTTGGGATAGCAGTCCACACAACCCTTTACAACCTCGCCGCAGCCAAGCATTTCCACAAGCTGAACGGCTCTGTTTACAGCGTCCATCGTAAGATTAGGATCAAGGCCCTTCTCATATTTAGCCGAAGCGTCGGTTCTTAAGCCGAGCTTTTTGGCCGTTACACGGATATTGGGGCCGTTAAAGTTGGCCGACTCAAAGAGGATAGTGTCTGTGCTTCCGTTTACCTTGGAGTTCTCTCCGCCCATTACGCCGGCAACTGCGACTGCCTTGTTCACGTCAGCGATAACAAGCATAGAAGGGTCAAGCTGTCTTACGTTGCCGTCGAGAGTCGTTATCTGCTCACCCTTCTCAGCGTTCCTTACGATGATCTTGCTGCCGTCGATGTTTCCGATAGTGAAGGCGTGCATAGGCTGTCCAAGCTCGAGCATAACATAGTTTGTTATATCGACTATATTATTGATAGGTCTAACGCCGTTGGCACGGAGTCTTTTTCTCATCCATCTGGGGGACGGCTCTATTTTTACGTTCTTTACCACTCTGGCTGTGTATCTGGGGCATAATTCAGGGTTCTTTATCTCAACCTGAATCATCTCATTGATGTCCCCGTCGGCCTCCTCTTTGACCTCTATTTTAGGATATCTGAACTCCTTATTGTATGTTGCCGCGGCCTCTCTGGCAAGACCTACCGTGCTGAAGCAGTCGGGGCGGTTAGACGTGATCTCGAACTCGACCACCTTGTCCCTTATGTCCAGGGCGTCGCATACGTCCCTTCCAAGCTCAACCTCGCCGGGGAAAATATAAATTCCGTCCTCGGGCGCGTCGGGGAAATCGTGGCGGTCAAAGCCAAGCTCCTCAACCGAGCACATCATTCCGTATGACATAACGCCCCTGAAATCTGTGTTGTGTATTTCCACTCCGCCGGCCAGCGTAGCTCCCTCAAGGGCAACGCACACATAGGCTCCCTCAAATACGTTGGGCGCGTGCGTTACTATCGTAAGCGGCATATCTCTGCCGATCTCAACCTTACATATAACAAGTCTGTCAGCGTTGGGGTGCTTTGTGATCTCAGTGATCTTACCCGTAACAACACCTGAGATCTCTCCGCCCATTTCGCTCCAGCTCTCTACCTTAGAGCCGGTAAGCGTAATGTCCTCAACAAAATCTTTAATATCCGCGTCTATATCAACATAGTCCTTTAACCAAGACATCGATAAATCCATTTATGTTCACACTCCTTCTATAATTAGAACTGTTTAAGGAATTTCATATCGTTTTCAAACAGCAGACGAAGGTCTGTTATTCCGTAACGCTGCATAGCCACACGTTCAAGGCCCATGCCGAAGGCAAAACCGCTGTATACCTCAGGATCAATGCCTGACATTTTAAGAACCTTAGGGTGGACCATACCGCAGCCAAGAAGCTCGATATAACCCTCTCCCTTGCAAACACGGCAGCCCTTTCCGCCGCAGGCAAAACAGGTAACGTCCATTTCAGCAGAAGGCTCTGTGAAGGGGAAATGATGCGGTCTGAAACGTACCTTTATATCCTTGCCGAAAAGCTCCTTAGCGAATACCTCGAGCGCTCCCTTAAGGTCGCCCATTGTAATGCCCTTGTCAACAACAAGTCCCTCGCACTGATGGAATACCGGCGAATGTGTGGCGTCCACCTCGTCGGCACGGTAAACCGTACCGGGGCAAACGGCTCTTATGGGGAGCTTGCCTCTCTCCATTGTTCTTACCTGGACCGGAGATGTCTGTGTTCTTAAAAGAATATCTCCGTTGATGTAGAAGGTGTCCTGCTCGTCCTTCGCAGGGTGGTTAGCCGGAATATTGAGCGCCTCAAAGTTATAGTAATCCAGCTCTACCTCAGGGCCTTCAACTATCTCGTAACCCATTCCGATGAATATGTCGCTTATCTCGTCAATGACGATGCTCATTGGGTGCTTATGTCCGCACTCGCGCTTTTTGCCGGGCATGGTCACGTCTATCGCCTCGGCCTTAAGCCTGCACTCCTGTTCTCTGGCCGCAAACTCCTTCTTGGCCTCCTCCATTCTGTTCTCTATATCTGTTCTGATCTTGTTGGCCATCTCTCCGATAACAGGTCTTTCCTCGGGCGAAAGCTTGCCCATTCCCTTAAGGATACCTGTAAGCTCGCCCTTTTTGCCGAGAATTTTTACCTTAAGCTCGTCAATGTCCTTCATCTGTTCAGCGTTTTTAATGCTCTCGACGGCTTTTTCATAAATTGCGTTAAGCTGTTCCTTCATCATAAAATAGCTCCTTTCAGTTAATAAAAAACCTCCGTCCCAGACAAGGGACGGAGGAATATCCGCGTTACCACCCTGATTCCTGACAAACAGGCTCTCAGCTACACTGCTTCACAGCGCGTCCGCGTAACGTGCGGATAACGTATCTGCCTACTGGGTCAGCTCTCCGACCGTTCAGCGGACAAGCTCCGGCGTGAACTTCATCTGACAGTTACAAACAAAGACGATCACAGCCACCCTTTTACGGGAGACGCCTTCTCTCTGGGAAAAACCGACAGGTTACTTTTCGCCATCACAGCTTTTTTAATATAATCACAATGACATAATTCTAACACATCTGCGTTTAATGTCAAGCTATAATTTTCAAAAAATTTTATTAAGGGCAAGCATATCTATCAATGTGATAAGGCCTATCGCCCACAAATAGTAAGCGAAAAATCTAAATCTGCCCTTCGCCGCCAGCCTCTGCATAAGCCTTATGGCGACGACCGACGCCGCGAACGCGGCCACAGCGGCAAATACCATTGGGAAAAATCCGAATACATCGGTAACTTCCTCTCCCGTAGCGTTATATATACGCATAAGGTCAGCCGCTATCCTGCCAAGCATCGCCGGTACCGACATCATGTACGCGTATTTCAGCGAGGTTTTTCCGTCAAAACCCCTTTGCAGTCCGCCGCTTATGGCAAGTCCGTTTCTGGATACTCCCGGTATGGTGCCCGCCGCCTGGAACACGCCTATGATAAGCGCGTCTTTAAATCCCATGCTTTTAAAGCGTTTTTTCCCGGGACTATACATCGTCTCATAAAAAAGCACCGCGCCTGAAAAAATAAAGCACAGGCCAAACGCCTTTGAGCTTAAGAAGAAGGCGTCCATTCTGCTTTGCAGCAGCAATGAAATTATAAATATAGGCAGTAAACCAACGCCTATCAGCTTATTTAGTTTAGAAGCCGGATTTCTGAAAGACGCCTCAATATCCCTGAAATATATAAACACAAGAGCCGCCAGACTTGCGGCGTGGATCATAATATCGAATGAGACCGTATAGGCGTCAATATTAAAAAGATTACTGAAAAAGAAAAGGTTTCCGGAGCTGCTCACGGGAAAAAACTCCGAAAAGCCCTGTATAAGTCCGAGAAGCATAGCTCTTAAAATCCGCATATGTATTTCTCCAATCCAAAAAAATTGCAATACTTGATATTATTCCGCTTTTAACTCTATTAGTATAACAAATAAAAGTTATACTTGCAAATATTTCTTTACACTGATATAATAGACGCATTTGCTGAATAATTATTTTAGAAAGGAACACTATGGAAAATCTTAAATTTGAAGAAATGAATTTATCGGACGAGATAGTTCGTGCCGTGAAGGATATGGGTTTTGAGGAAGCTACTCCCATTCAGTCTCAGGCCATATCTATTATTATGGAGGGAAAAGACATTATCGGTCAGTCCCAGACAGGAACGGGCAAAACCGCCGCCTTCGGTCTGCCCTGTCTTGAGATGCTTGATCCCGATGACAAGAGCTTACAGGCACTTATACTCTGCCCCACAAGGGAGCTGGCCATACAGGTCAGCGAAGAATTCAGAAAATTCCTGAAATACAAGGAAAATATAAAGGTCCTGCCCATATACGGCGGTCAGCCTATCGACAGACAGATAACCGCGCTCAAAAAAGGCGTACAGATAATCATAGGAACGCCCGGACGTGTCATGGACCATATGAGGCGCCATACAATAAAGATGGGTACTGTAAGATATGTCGTTCTTGACGAGGCTGACGAAATGCTCGACATGGGCTTCAGGGACGATATTGAGACAATAATGCTCAAAATACCCGAGGAAAGACAGACCGTCATGTTCTCGGCAACGATGAGCGATGAAATACTCGATCTCTCCAAACGCTACCTGAATGATCCAAAATATATCAAGGTCACTCGCAAGGAACTTACCGTTCCCAGCATCGAGCAGGTCTATTTCGACGTTAAGGAAAAGACAAAGCCTGACGCTCTCTGCCGTGTCATCGATATGTACGGTCCCAAGCTCTCTATCGTATTCTGCAACACCAAAAAGCGTGTTGACGAGGTGGTTGAGCAGTTACAGGGCAGAGGATACTTCGCCGAGGCTCTGCACGGAGATCTTAAGCAGCCCCAGCGCGACAAGGTAATGCAGAAGTTCAGAAACGGTACCATCGAGATACTTGTCGCCACCGACGTTGCCGCAAGGGGAATAGACGTAGACGACATTGACATCGTGTTCAACTACGATGTTCCGCAGGACGACGAGTACTATGTTCACCGTATCGGAAGGACGGGGCGAGCCGGAAAGAGCGGTAAAGCCTTCACCTTCTGCGTCGGCAAGGAAATATACAAGCTGCGCGACATAATGCGCTACACCAAGACAAAAATAATCCAGAGCAAACTCCCCTCTCTCAGTGACATCGAGGAAATAAAGACCGCCAACTTCCTTGATAAGGTCAAGGAAGTTATTGACGAGGGAAGTCTCGGAAAATATGTGGACATGATAACAAACATGGTCAACGAGCAGGACGTAGCGGCCACCGATATCGCGGCGGCGCTGCTCAAGCTCAGTCTGAGCGACCTTGTCTCATCTGATCCGGACGACATCAATTTCGGCGGAACTGAAATATACGGCGACTCGGGCGACGATACCGTAAGGCTTTTCGTAAACGCCGGAAAGAAAAACAAAATAAGGGCCAAGGACATAGTTGGAGCCTTTGCCGGTGAGGCGGGAGTTCCCGGAAACAAGATCGGCCACATAGATATTTACGACGATTACACCTTTGTTGACGTTCCGGCGGAATACGCGAAGGACATAATATTCGCCATGAAAAACAACAGGATAAAGAACAAAAAGGTCAATATCGAAATCGCGAAGAAAAAATAAATTTCTTCCCACTCAGGCGTTCTGCCTGAGTGGGATTTTTACGGCCATTTTATCATTTTATCGGTTTACATTGCAAAAGTATTTTGCTACAATAATATAGATCATTTTATTGGAGGCATAGCTATGTTAGGCGTAATAGTAAATACAATAACGGTTATTATCGGCAGCGCTGTCGGTCTGTTTTTCAAAAAGGGCATACCTGAAAGGGTTTCGTCTGCAATTATGAAGGGCATCGGCCTATGCACGCTGTATATCGGTATTTCAGGCTCGCTTAAAGGCGAAAACACCCTGATCCTTATAATTTCTATGGTAATAGGCATTGCCATCGGCACTCTTATCGATATCGACGATAAAATAAACCGTCTGGGAAACTACGTGGAGAAAAAATTCAGCAAGGACAAGGGCGGAGTTTCAATAAGCAAGGGCTTTGTAACGGCCTCCCTCTTGTTCTGCATAGGGGCGATGACGATCGTTGGCTCGCTGAACGCCGGCCTTACGGGAGACAACGAGATGCTGTTTACCAAATCCACCCTCGACCTGTTTTCATCGGCTATGCTTTCCGTCAGCCTCGGCATAGGTGTAATGTTCGCGGCGGCCTTTGTGTTTGTTTTTCAGGGAGCCATCGTGCTTTTGGCGGGTTTATTAGCTCCTATATTGACCGACGCCGCCATCGCGGAAATGATCTGCGCCGGCTCGGTAATGATAATCGGCCTGGGACTCAATCTTCTGGACGTCACTAAGCTTAAGGTCGCGAATATGATGCCCGCCATAGCCGTCGCGCCGATACTTTGCGGCCTGATTTCGATGATAGGCATCTGATCTGATAAACACCATGTATATGAATACATACATCCCAAAAGCTGAGTTCACATCTATAATGTATTAGCTCGGTCTCTCTATTTCTGCCGCCCTGCGGCAAATGCAGAAAAGCCGTCTTTCAGGCAAAATTTAAGGGCCCTCAAGTCATTTCATGGCTTTTGGACCCGTTTTTCTCTTATTTCAAATTAAATCCTTTTCTCTTGAACTCCTCAAGCAGAACCTTCATGTCAGGCTCAATGGAAATAGGCTCGCCCGCAGCTTTAATGGCGTTATTTACGTCCTTAAGGCCGTTGCCGGAAATTATTCCGACAACTGTCGCGTCCTCGGGTATCAGCTTGAGCTGCCTTGCCTTCTTGATACCTGCCGCTCCGGTCACGCCAGCAGGCTCTCCGAAAAGTCCGCAGGTACGGCCCAGCAGTCTCATGGCCCCGAGTATCTCCTCATCAGTGACGTTAACAGCGACTCCGCCCGACTCTCTTAC
>CAZBNY010000024.1:0-15670 GCA_964493235.1 uncultured Lachnospiraceae bacterium | reverse complement strand
CCGCTCGGCGGTGTTGTTTTCTGTTCGGAAGTTACCTTTCTCTGTCAAAGGATCTGCGTTTGGGCTTTTGCTTGCTCTCCGCTTGTAGCTGCCTGAGCCTGTCTCTGGCACTCTCTTTTTCGGGAGGCTTGAGCCGTTCTTTTTTTATTTTACTGATATTTACTCTTTTGTTTTTACCTTTCTCGACACACAACATATGCTACAGTAAAAAAGACGCCGGATATATATTTTCATACATATCCGGCATTATGGGGCTTTGCCCTAAAGGGGAGTCATATTAGCTTGCTTTCTGCTCAAGGCGGAGTCTGTCCGCTATGAGCGCTATAAATTCGCTGTTGGTGGGCTTGCCCTTATGGTTATTTATCGTATAGCCGAAAAGGGAATCAATAGCGTCGATCTTACCTCTGCTCCACGCTACTTCGATCGCGTGGCGAATGGCCCTTTCAACTCTGGAGGGCGTTGTGCCGCATTTCTTCGCTATGGCGGGATAAAGCTCCTTGGTGATGTAGTTAAGTACGTCCATATCGTTGACGGACATGATGATCGCCTCGCGCATATAGTGGTAGCCGCGGATATGGGCAGGGACTCCGATCTCATGGAGAATATTCGTGACCTTGGCCTCAAGGTCGTAAGCCGCTGCCTTTTCCGAGGTACTGCCGATAACGACGGCCTTTGAGCCTGGCTTCTCACCGGCCTTGGAATATTTGAGCTGCTGAATGCGCAGAACGAGGGCGTCCATGTCAAAGGGTTTGACGATATAATACTCGGCGCCAAGCTCAATGGCACGCTGAGTTATTTTTTCCTGATTTATGGCGGAAAGCATTATGCAGATAGGCCGTTGCATCTGACCGGCGTGCTTTTGGAGCTTTTCCAAAACGCCGAGACCGTCAAGACGGGGCATAATGCTGTCGATTATGGCGATGTCGGGTTTAAGCTCTCTGATTTTGTTGAAGGTGTCGATCCCGTCATGGGCCATTGCTATTACCTCGATGTCCTCCTGCTTGTTGAGATATGAGCTTACAACATCACAAAAGTCTTTGTTGTCGTCCGCAAGTATTACTCTGATTTTGTTCTGATTCAAAATAAATCCCTCCTGAAATACGTTTTGATCGTTTATAATTTGAAAATATTTGAAAATATGTAAAATAAATACATTTAGGCATATTATAGCTTATCCTAGAGCAAATTACAATATTTTTTTCAAAATTTTGGAAAAACATTTCGACAAAAATTGACAAACAAAGGGCAAAATAAAAAAGGCCCAAAATATTGGGTCCTCATTTTAGTCCTTCGGCAGGCCGTTTATGGCAAGGGAAGTATTTTTATATCGTTTATCATAGGAAACATCTTCGGCGAACCATTCAGGCGGAGAAAAGCCTTCGGCCTCGTTGAGCGTTTCAAACTCCACCTCGACCGTAAGCAGTCCGTCCAGCTTTCCGTGATATACATCAAGCTCCGCTGTCAGGCCGTTTTCCACAGGGATAAGATACCTTGTCTTTAAAACCGGCGGGGTCTCGGCTTTCTTCAATAAAGCCGAATATTGACGCTTGTCCAGCGGAAGCTCAAATTCTTCCCTTGCCAGTTGTCCACTGCCTTTGACGGTCAGAATAAAGTCAGAGCCGCTTTTTCGCAGCCTTATGGTCGGGTCGGTGCTTATATAGGACTGTTCTATCTCTTTTTTTGGAAAGCTCTCAATGTTTTTAGGAAGCGTTTTTACCAGAAATTTTCTTTCGATCTCCATTGTATCACCTCTCTGAAGTATTGTATTAAAAAAGTGTATTATTTTCAACAGCAAATTTCTCATCAGATATTGTGAAATCCGTGATTATATTTTATACTTTAAATACGTTATTACATTAGTTTCAGAGGGCATCTGTTATATTTATGCCTGTCAATGACTTTGTGAGTGGAGGTCTGCCTGAAATGAGCGGGTTTGACGTGTTTTGAAAAGTGTGAAGTATGGAGAGATCCGTATATCATAGTGGTCAAATTATCCTTTGACCACAGCATAACATTATTTAATGGGGAGAGGATATACAATGAAAAAGGCTTATTTATTTTTAGCGTATGGTTTTGAGGAGGTAGAGGCGCTGACTGCCGTAGATCTTCTGAGACGCGCGGGGGTAGAGGTGATCACGGTTTCCATTACAAATAAAAATATGGTAACGGGAGCTCATTCGATACCTGTAGTGGCGGATATAAAGCTGGACGAGAGCAGCTTCGACGACGCCGACGCGATCATTGTTCCGGGAGGACAGCCGGGAGTGGACAATCTCATGGCCTGCGCTAAGGTCATCGATGTTGTCAAAAGGAATTATGACGAAGGAAAGCTCATTGGGGCCATCTGCGCGGCGCCGATGCTTTTGGGCGGCATGGGACTGCTTGAGGGCAGAAAGGCCACCTCATATCCCGGATGCGAGGGCGCGCTCAAAGGAGCGGATATTTCCGAGGACAAGGTATGCGCCGACGGAAATATCATTACATCAAGGGGAGTCGGAACCGCCATTGAATTCGCTCTTGCGCTGATAAGGGCTTTAGAGGGCGATAAAAAGGCCAATGAGATCAAAGCCTCGATCGTTTATTAAACATAGATGTTGCTGAAAAGCGTCTCAAGCAGACCCTTATGCAGACGGCTCACGCCCATCGAGGCATAGGCGTTTAAAACCACATCTATATCAATGTTGTATATGTATGATACCTGCTCCGGGGAATACGAGTCCGTAAGTCCACACTCCAACTGGCGTTTAAAGGCTCGGCAAAGCTCTCCGGAGCCGTTTTTCATTATCAGGACAAAGGCCGAGGGAGTAATCGACGTTATTTTATGCTCGCCTGTTATCCTTTCCAGCTCCTCATCGGATATGCCCAAAAGCTCTCCCACCTTCTTCCTGTCATAGGGAGCGGGATTTGTCTTTAGAAACAGATCTATTGTTTTAAGTCTGGATATAATATCAGTACGGTAACGTGTGAGGTAGGGCTCACTGTGTGTTGTGGCGCTCATTATTATGCCTCCTTGCTAAATTTGATGAATGCTTGTATAATTATTATACATTTTTTTATTCAGAGTTCTATATGTAATATATGGTCCTATCCTAAGCGCGTATAGAAGCTGATCGGCAGGTGTTGAATTTGAATGCTATAGAAAAATATTTCAGATACCGCCAGAGCCTTATTGACCAGTATGTGAAGGGCGATATGACCAAGCGTGAGTATCTTCAGGCCAATTACGAGGCCGTTGTATATAACGATATAAAGCCCTTTAAGAATATAGATACGGTTCTTAAGGGCTTGTTCAATTATCAGTATTATAATGCCAAGGCTAAGGAGAAAAAGCAGGCCAGCACCATACGTGACCTGGACTATGATGAGAAAAGGGAGTACCTGGAAAGCTGCAATTATTATTACAGCCGCAAGGACAGGGCGACCATGAAGGTCCTCCAGCTTTTGGACTTCAAGGGGATAGACTCGTATTTCATAAAGGTGCGCTCAAAGGAGCTTAAGGGCAAGCTTTTTGAAATAGTTCTGACCGACTATAATATGATACTTCATTCGACCAATGAGCTTATACTGAAACGTCTCCGTGAGGAGGGAGTTTTTTGTGAGGAAAGTAAAAAATCCCTTATCGACGGGTATATCAATCAAAGATATTGAAAATAATAGCGTGTGTACACGCCGGGCGATATGGCCTGCTGGAAATACACCCTGATGACGCGAGATGTGTTGACGATGCGCTGATAAAAATAAAAGACTATATAGCCGAGAATAAAAAGGGAAACGTGTGGATAACGGGCAATGGACTATGACCATAACGTCCTCAGGGAAAAACACCATATAACCGCCGTTGAAATTGACGGCGTAAGCTGCGGCGACGCGGTCGTGACAGAGCAAGGGCATTTTGGCATATTCAACACAGAGGCGGCAAGAAGGCTTGAAATATCCAATGACGACAACGGCCTGCTTTTGGAAAGCGAATATATAAAGAAAACAGAGCAGGCGCCCTCGGCGGACAATACGGCCGGTTCTGTAATCACGGAGGAGGATCCCTTGGAGTATGAGGATATAAGAGAGATACACATATCAGAGACGATAAAAAGATGGAAAACTGTCTATAAAGCATAAATGACCCAAAGTTTTATCGATCGTAATAGAAATTTATTTGTTATCCGCAATAATATGTGGTAAAATAACTTATCAATAATGATATAAGGGACAAAGAGCCATATATGATGTGCCGGCATATCAACACATGGCTTTGCTGCCAGCAAAACGCCGAAAAACAGCCGATTTCAGCGAAAAATCAGCGGGTTTGAGGTGATTTTAGGGTCACAAGAGCGCGAAAGGCGCGGAGAGATCCGCAGGTCATAGGGATCAAAGTGTATTTTGACCACAGCATTTTAATATATGTTTTAAGGAGAATATCGTATGAAATTGGGGTATCTCGGGCCTGAGGGCACTTTTACGGAGCAGGCGGCGCTGCTCTATGCCGAAAGCTGTCCTGAGGGCTGTGAATATAATATGTTTTTGAATATAACGGACGTAATATCAGCGGTCAACGACGGTATTATCGACGAGGGAGTCGTGCCGCTGGAGAACTCCATTGAGGGTACGGTCACAAGCACTGTGGACACGCTCATTTTCGACACAAGCCTTTATATTAAAAATGAGCTTACGCTGAAGATAAGCCAGAATCTTATGGTCTGCCACGGGATAAAGCTTGAGAACGTTAAAAAAATAATATCGCACCCGCAGGGACTGGCCCAGTGCAGAAAATATATTAAGAACATAGGCGTTTTGGAAACCGTAGCCGTATCATCAACGGCTGAGGCCGCGCATATTGTGTCGGAAAGCGGCGGGGAGGCCGCGGCAATAGCGCCTAAAAGGTCGGCGGAGATTTATGACCTTGATATTATCGCGTCGGACATACAGGACGACGGGACCAACGCGACACGCTTTGTCATTATAACCAGACGTGAAACACAGCTTAGGGCGGGAATGAAGACAAGCATTGCCTTTACGCTCGACGATGACAATTCACCGGGCCGGTTATATAAGGTCCTTGATATACTGAACATATATGAAATAAATATGATAAAAATAGAGTCGAGACCTGCTAAGCACAAACTCGGTACATATGTCTTTTATATTGATCTTGTCGCTGATAATGAGGAGGATCTAAGGGACGCGGTCAAGATGCTTAAAAGGAAGGTTGCGTTTTTCAAATTCCTCGGCTCCTATACTTCTGTAGGGTGATAGGATAGGTGGTTATTATGGAAGAACACAGGGATAATACATTCAAATATTTGATAGTCCTGGCTGCCGCCGGAATTATCGGGACCGTTGTTGGCGAGCTGGCCGGGATAATCATAATCGCCGCGGCGGCTATAGTCGTGCTGACGCTCTACGGCAGAGAAAAAAGCTATGAGGCGGCCGAGACCCCCGAGGAGGATACGGAGGAAGAGGAAGGACCCGAGGTCATTGTAAGAAACGATATACCTGTGCCGTATGTCGTAATTGACGGGGATTTTAATATTATGGGCTGCAATGAGGAGTTTTTGCAGCTTATGGGCTGCAAATGCTTTATCAATTTCAACATAAAGGAAAGGATACCGCAGTATAACGAGCATCTCAATAACCAGATCGTCAAAATGGGCGAGAGGGATTACAGGATATATTCCTCCCATGCGGAGCTTGCCGACGGAAATATCGCCAACTCACTCTGTTTCATGGACGTTACTGAGATACAGACACTTAAAAACAGCCTTGAGAACGATAAAACCGTTGTCGGTCTCATATATATAGACAACTATGATGAGGTGATCGAAAGCATTGACGACTCGGCCATTCCGATGCTTACGGCTATAGTTGACAGGAAGCTTACGGCCCTTATACATGACGCGAAGGGAATATTGAGAAAGACAGAAAAGGACAGATATTTCTTCTGCATAACAAATGAGGCGCTCCAGAATATTCAGAAAAGCAAATTCGATATACTTAATGAGATCCGCTCAATCACGATCGGTGAGCATATTCCGGTCACATTGAGTATAGGCATAGGTATAGGAGAGGTATCGCTTGAGGCCGCTATGAAAAGCGCGAAGGCGGCTATTGACCTTGCCTTGGGCCGCGGCGGCGACCAGGCGCTTATTAAAAACGGCGACAAATATATATTCTATGGCGGAAAGAGCGGAGAGGTATCTCATAACGCCAGAATAAGGGCCAGAGTAAAGGCTGACGCGCTTTCGGAGCTTATTACGGAGTCTGAAAGAGTATATGTAATGGGACACAAGATAGCTGACGCGGACTGCTTCGGCTCATCTATAGGCATTTACAGGATAGCCAAGTCGCTGGGCAAGAGCTGCTCCATAATCCTTGATGGCATTCCGCCCACAATAAAAAAGATAGCGGACAAGTTTGTGAGCAACCCCGACTATGATGACCTGATCGTAGGCTCTCAAGATGCGTGGGCGAATATTACGGATAATACACTGGTGATCGTCGTTGACACGCATATAAACAGCAGGGTAGAGTCGGTAGACGTGCTTAACAGGGCGTCCAAGGTCGTTGTTTTCGACCATCACAGAAAGAGTACGGATTTCATAGACAAGGCGGTAATGGTATATCACGAGCCTTACGCGTCGTCTGCCTGTGAGCTGGTTACGGAGATGATTCAGTATATCGGCGAGAAGGTCAGGCTGAAATCGGCCGAGGCCGACGCTATATTAGCCGGAATTACGGTGGATACGCAGAATTTCAGCATGAAAACGGGAACCATAACCTTTGAGGCGGCGGCGTTTTTAAAGAGATGCGGCGCCGACGGCATAAGGGTAAGAAAGCTCCTTCAGGAGGATCTGAGCGTGTTCAAGGCAAAGGCGCAGGCCGTAGCCGGAACAGAGCTGATAGCGGACGGTATGTATATGGCCATCTGTCCCTCGGATTTCGGCAATTCAGCGGTAACGGCGGCTCAGGCCGCTGACGAGCTGCTTGACGTTGAGGGAATAAAGGCGTCGTTTGTTTTATGCGATAATAACGGAACGATATTCGTAAGCGCCAGGAGTCTTGGAGAAATAAATGTACAGGTAATACTTGAGAAAATAGGCGGAGGCGGCCACCAGACGATCAGCGGGGCCCAGTTCAGGGATAAGACCATCGACGAGGTGAAGGAGATAGTCAAAGAGGCCGTCAGACAGTATATAGAGGAGGCAAGCTAATGAAACTTATTTTACTTGAAGATGTTAAGGGAGTCGGCAAAAAAGGCGACGTAGTAAATAAAAACGACGGATACGCGCTCAATTTCCTTATACCGAAAAAACTGGCTGTAGAGGCGACAAAGAGCAATATCAACGGCCTTGAGCTTAAGAAAAAGGCCGAGGAAAAGAGAAAGAAAGAGGAGTTTGAGGAGGCCAGGAGGCTTGGCGACGAGCTTAAGGACAAGATAGTAAAGGTAAGCGTTAAGGCCGGGGAAAACGGAAAGGTATTCGGTTCGGTCACAAACAAAGAAATTGCCGCGGCTCTGCTCCAGCAGACGGGAATTGACATAGATAAGAAGAAGATCGTCTTTGATGAGCCGATAAAAATGGTAGGAAGAAGGACCGTAAAGGTAAAGCTTCACGCAAAGGTAATTGTTGAGATGACAGTAGAGATCGCAGGAGAATAAAGGAGAACTTTCGTAATGGAGCCAAACAGTCAAATACAACGTAAAATGCCACATGACGCTGACGCGGAACAGGCGGTTTTAAGCTCCATACTGATGGATAAGGACGCCGCCGCGGAAGCCTTTGAAATGCTGAGAACAGAGGATTTTTATTCGCCGGAGAACAGGGCGGTATATGAGGCGGCCTATCAGCTTTATACAAAGGGAGAACCCATAGATGTCGTAACGGTAAAGAACCAGCTTGAGGAAAATGGCGTCTTTGCCGAGATCGGCGGCGTTGAGACGCTCGCCAACATAGCCGGAGCGGTCGGCAGCTCGGTAAATGTAAAGAGCTATGCCAAAATAGTTGAGGAAAAGTCCGTACTCAGAAGACTTATAAAGCTGTCGGGCGAAATATCCGAGACCAGCTATAAGGCGAATGACGACATAAACAACATACTGGATAAGGCGGAAAAGGGCATCTTCGACGTAATGCAGAACCGCAATACGGACAGCTTTTCGTCAATTATGGACGTGGCCTTTGATACATTTTCAAACATAGAGAAAATATATAATTCGTCGGAGAAGATCACGGGTATATCTACCGGATTTTCCGATTTTGACGCCAAGACCGCCGGACTGCAGAAGTCTGACCTGATACTGATAGCGGCAAGACCGTCAATGGGCAAGACAGCCTTTGCGCTGAATGTGGCGCAGTATGCCGCCATGAGGGAAAAGGTGCCGGTAGCCATATTCTCGTTGGAAATGAGCAAGGAACAGCTCGTAAACCGTATGCTGTGCGCCGAGGCACTTGTGGACTCGCAGAAGGTAAGGACAGGCGACCTGAATAATGAGGACTGGAACAAGCTGGTCGAGGCTATGGGAAGGCTCAGCGAGGCGCCGATATACATAGACGACACACCCGGAATAACCGCAATGGACATAAGGGCGAAGTGCAGAAGGCTGAAGCTTGAGAAGGGCCTTGGACTTGTTGTTATCGACTATCTCCAGCTTATGAGCGGAAACGGCCGCAACGATTCCAGACAGCAGGAAATATCGGAGATCTCAAGATCGCTTAAGGCCATAGCCAGAGAGATAGAGGCGCCTGTGGTAGCTTTATCACAGCTTTCACGTGCCTGCGAGGCCAGAAGCGACCACAGGCCGCTGCTTTCTGACCTGAGAGAATCGGGAGCCATAGAGCAGGACGCCGACCTGGTGGCGTTCCTTTACAGAGATGAATATTATTTCCCTGAAAAGACCGAGAAGAAAAACATGGCCGAGCTGATAATCGCTAAACAGCGTAACGGCCCGACAGGCACGGTCAATCTGACGTGGCTTGGACAGTATACAAAATTCGCGAACATGGCTAATACCTATTGATAATGACAGCGCCCTTTGGATCAGAATAGATAATGTGAAAAATTCAGCAAATTTTTATTTTTATGTTGATATTTTATGTCTTTTGATATAGAATATGAGGAGATAACTTTAGAGGAGGTGTTTTCAATGGCATACCATATCGGAGATGAATGTATCGGTTGCGGCGCTTGCGCGGCTGACTGTCCTACATCTTGCATCGTTGATGACGGCGGCGTTTTCAAAATCAATGAGGCAGATTGCATCGAGTGTGGCGCTTGCGCAGGCAACTGTCCTGTAGGAGCTCCCAAGCTTGATTAATTATAACAACAATAATGTAGGCCTACATAAAAGACTGTCCGTTTTTGGGCAGTCTTTTTTAATGCCGGACTTGACAATATAAGAACCGGTTACTTTATATAATGATCACGCTCGTTTATATCGCTGCCGGTATTCTCTACGGCGCTGCGGCGTATCCTTCAGCGGCGGTGTCGGTACTATCGGAGAAATCCTTATCGGAGTTATCACGCTTCAGGTTATCAGCCACAGCCTTTATTATCTGTAGATCGCCCCGTATCTTCAGTATATAATCAAAGGGGTGATTATCATACTTGCCGCAACGATCGACGTTCGTAAATATATTGCTAAGAAGTAATAAATATATTAGAATATTCATATGAGGAATATTCTTGAGGAATATAGTTTCCCTTCGAAATATTCCGTTATTCCGACGGAATTTTTTAAAGAGAGAGCTATGGAAGGAAACAGACTTACTGAGGAGGAGCCGGCGCGTAAGCAGGCCGAGCCGGAGCAAAGTAAAAGAAACCAGACGAGAAGACTGCCGGCGCGAAGAAAAGCATATATTCTAACATAAATGTTTCGCTGAAAACAATGAACATAGTTGTCGGCGTTTTGACGATAATACTTATTGTTTGCGTTGTTGCGGACTTAGTCACAAGATAACGGGAGGTCGCTATGTACACCACAGTAAAGGACGAAAGACTTGCCGAGGTTTACCCTGGCTTTATTTCAAAGCCTGCGTTCTACAGGCAGAGAATAGACAGGGTATTGCAGGGCTATAAAGAGACCTTTGGCGGAAATACACCAAGGATATTTACGGCGCCCGGCAGGACCGAAATAGGCGGAAACCATACGGACCATCAGCATGGCTGTGTGCTTGCGGCGGCCGTTGATTTGGATATTCTTGCCGCCGCTGAGAAAAACGGAACGGATAAGATCCGTATTCTTTCCGACGGATATGAGATGACGGAGATCTCCTTGTCGGAGCTTTACCCAAAGGCAGAGGAGAAAAACACGTCCGCGTCGCTTGTAAGGGGAATAGCCGCCAGACTGACCGAAATGGGCTATAGGATCGAGGGTTTTGACGCCTTTATGATATCTAACGTATTGAAGGGCAGCGGACTTTCATCATCGGCGGCGTTTGAGGTGATTATAGGAGTTATTATGAACGGTCTGTTCTGCGGCAGTGAGATAGACGCTGTTAAGATAGCGCAGACAGGCCGGTATGCCGAAAACGTGTTTTTCGGTAAGCCAAGCGGACTGATGGATCAGACAGCGTCGTCGGTAGGCGGAGTAGTGGCTATTGATTTCAGGGATACGGAAAACCCTGTTGTCAGGAAGCTTAACTTTGACTTTTCAAAAACCGGATATTCGCTTTGCGTAATCGATTCGGGAGCGGACCATGCTGACCTTACGGACGAATATGCCGCTATTCCGGCGGAAATGAAAAGGGCGGCAAACAGCGTCGGCAAGGAGTTTTTGAGAGAGACTGATCTGGACGAGGTTTTGGCGAATATTACCGAGATAAGGAAAAACGCCGGAGACAGGGGCGTTCTCAGGACGATACATTTCCTGCGTGACAACGACAGGGCGCAGCAGGAAGCGGAGCTGCTTGAAAAAGGCGATTTCGACGGATTTTTGAATATAATTAAAGAGTCGGGATATTCAAGCTTTATGTATCTGCAAAACGTAACAGTACGCGGAAGCAGCACAAATCAGGAGGTAGCGTTCGCGCTGGCTATGTGCGACGTTATATTAAACGGACGCGGCGCATACCGTGTACACGGCGGCGGATTTGCCGGAACGGTGCAGGCTTTTGTACCAAATGATATGCTGGATAGATTTAAATATGAAATAGAAAAGGCTGTAGGCAAGGGCAGATGCTATGTTCTTTCTATCAGGAACACAGGCGGAGCCGAATTAACCGAAGGAGAGTAAGCGATATGACAATACTTGTGCTTGGAGGAGCCGGATATATCGGTTCCCATACTGTAAAGGCGCTCTGCGACGAGGGTACCGGCGTCGTTGTAGCGGATAACCTTGTGACCGGATATGAAAAGGCGGTCGATCCGAGAGCAAGATTTTATAAGGGCGATATAAGCGATATGGAGTTTTTGGACGGACTTTTCGCGAAGGAGAAGATCGACGCAGTCATTCATTTCGCGGCATTCTCGCTGGTGGGAGAGAGCGTTACGAACCCGCTGAAGTATTATACAAACAACCTTTGCGGAACGAAGGTGCTGCTTGAAAGCATGGTGAAAAACGGAGTTGACAGGATCGTATTCTCGTCAACGGCAGCGACATACGGCGAGCCCGAAAGAGTACCCATAATGGAGAGCGACAGGACAGAGCCCGCGAACCCCTACGGCGAGACTAAGCTGGCTATGGAGAAAATGTTCAAATGGACAGCGAACGCCTACGGACTGAGATATGTTTCTCTGAGATATTTCAACGCCTGCGGAGCTGACGCCGGCGGAAAGATAGGCGAGGCGCATAATCCCGAAAGCCACCTTATACCCCTTATATTGCAGGTGCCAAACGGCAAGAGAGAACACGTTAGTATATTCGGAACGGACTATCCTACTCCGGACGGTACCTGTATAAGGGACTATATCCACGTGACCGATTTGGCGCAGGCCCATATTCTGGCCGTTAAATATCTTATGAACGGCGGAAAGAGCGATATATTCAACCTCGGAAACGGAGTAGGCTTCTCCGTAAGAGACGTAATAGATACGGCCAGAAAGGTGACAGGGCACCCGATACCCGCTGTGGAAACCCACAGACGTGCCGGAGACCCGGCACAGCTTATAGCCTCAAGCGCGAAGGCCAAAGAAATATTAGGCTGGAAGCCTTGCCATGACTCGCTGGAGGAAATAATCGCCTCGGCATGGAACTGGCATAAAAATCACCCCAACGGCTACAGCGAATAAGGAGATATTCTGATGAATGTAAACGAAGCGATAAAAGCACTTGTTCTTTACGGCCTTAAAAAAGAGCTGTTTTCGGACGAGGACATAATATATGTGACAAACAGTATACTGGATACGCTCAGGCTGGACAGCTATGACGACTGCGAGACGGAGGGCGAGGCGGAACTGGAGGATATACTCAAGGTCCTGCTTGATGACGCTGAGGCAAGAGGAGTTATCGAGGGCGGCCGGACCGAAAGAGACCTGCTGGACACAAAAATAATGGGAGCTATGGTCCCCTTCCCGAGGGACGTTATAAATAAGTTCTGGATAAAATATATGCAGAGCCCGGAGAAAGCGACCGACTGGTACTATGATTTCTCGCAGAATACGGACTATATCAGGCGGTACCGTATCAAAAAGGATATGAAGTGGCAGACGGAGACCGAGTACGGCACCCTTGATGTCACGATCAATCTTTCAAAGCCGGAGAAGGACCCGAAGGCGATCGCGGCGGCCAAAAACGCTCCGCAAAGCGGCTATCCCAAATGCCGGCTCTGCGCTGAAAACGAGGGCTACGCGAGCCGTGTCAATTACCCGGCAAGACAAAACCACAGAATAATACCGATAAACATAGCCGACAGTCAGTGGTATTTCCAGTACAGTCCGTATGTATATTACAATGAGCACTGCATAGCCTTCAACAGCAGCCATGTGCCCATGAAGATAGACAGGGCGGCGTTTGAGAAGATGTTTGACTTTATAAAGATATTTCCGCATTACTTTATCGGGAGCAACGCCGACCTTCCTATAGTCGGAGGATCCATACTTTCGCATGACCATTTCCAGGGCGGACGTTATACATTCGCTATTGAAAGGGCGAAAACAGAAAAGCCGATAAAATTTGACGGATATGACGATGTTGAGGCCGGAATAGTTAAATGGCCCATGTCCGTAATAAGGATCTCGGGCATGGACAGCGACAGGCTTATCGACCTGGCTGATCATATACTCGGCCGGTGGAGAGGCTACACCGATGAGTCGGCGTATATTTTCGCGGAGACCGACGGGGAGCCGCATAATACGATAACGCCGATCGCCAGAATGAGAGACGGAAAATACGAGCTGGATCTGGTACTTAGGAACAATATAACAACCGGGGACAGGCCGCTGGGACTGTATCACCCCAACCCAGGCCTGCACCATATCAAGAAGGAAAACATCGGCCTTATTGAGGTAATGGGACTGGCGGTGCTTCCCTCAAGGCTTAAGGCGGAGCTGGCGGCGCTTGAGACCGCGATAATAACCGGCAAGGACCTGAGAGCGGACGAGCTGACGGCTAAACACGCCGACTGGGCGGAGGATTTTATAAAGAAATACGACGACATAAATATTTCAAATATTGATGAGATAGTCAAAAAAGAGGTCGGACTTGTATTCATGCAGGTGCTTACGGACGCCGGCGTATACAAGAGAAACGCCGACGGTATGGCGGCCTTTATGAGATTTATTGAAAGGTGCGGCGGACATGAAAAGTGAGATAAAACCATTTGGTAAAACAAGACGCGGCGAGGATGTATTCGAGTACATACTTGAAAACGGCTGCGGTACCCGGCTGTCGCTCATTTCCTACGGAGCCGCCATAAGGGGACTGCGCCTGCCAAACGGCAGGGACATTATCCTTGGCTATGACACGATAGAGGACTATGAGGCGCAGGACAAATATATGGGAGCCATTGCCGGAAGATGCGCCAACAGGATAAGCAGCGGACGTTTCAAGCTGAACGGCAGGGAATATACCCTTGCCGTAAATAACGGCCCCAACCACCTGCACGGCGGGATCGCCGGCTTTGACAAACGCGTATGGAAGGGCGGTATAAGCGGCGAATGCGTTAAGTTTACTCTGTTTTCAAAAAACATGGAGGAAGGCTATCCGGGCAACCTGAGCGTCAGGGTAAAATATACGCTGACCGAGGATAACGAAGTGATCATTGATTATTTCGCCCTCGGAGATGATGACACCGTGGTAAATCTGACAAATCATTCTTATTTCAACCTGAACGGCGGCGGAACGATAGAGAACCACAGACTGACGATATACGCCGACGAGTTTACCGAAATAGACGAAAACGGCTGTTCCAACGGAAGGATAGCGCCGGTGGAGGGCACTCCGCTGGATTTCAGGACGGCTAAGGAGATAGGCAGAGACATAAACACGGACTGCGAACAGCTCAAAAACGCCGGAGGATATGACCATAACTTCATTCTCAAAAGGAGCCACAGCCCGGAGCTGAAACAGGCGGCCGTGGCTGTTTCCGGCGGAGTTACCCTTGAGGTATGGACGGACCAGCCGGGTATGCACTTCTATTCGGGCAATTATCTGGACGGAGCGGTACCCGGTAAGGGCGGGGCGCCCTATGAGAAACGCTATGGCTTTGCGCTTGAAACACAGGACTGGCCCGACGCGGTGAACAACGCGAATTTCCCGTCGGCGGTGCTGAAAAAGGGCGAGGAATACAGAAGACGGACAATATTCAAGGTGATATAACAAAAAATGGGCGGCTGAGGCTGCCCGTTTTTTTGTGGAAATGCCGACGGAGCGTGTCATAGAAGAGGTCTGTAAAAACGCTCGCGGTTTAAACACTGTTCAGGCTTTCTTATGATGCCGAACTGATTGGGAGAGTGAACTCACATAGCAAAAAAGCACAAAACATAAAGCTTATTTCGCGACATACCTTGTCAAAAACCATGAAAAATTACAGATCTTGCCAAAAACCTTGAAATTTTATGAGGGGGGGTAAAATATAAGTTGATTTATTATAAAATTTCATGGTTTATATACAGGACAGAGGGGGAGCGAAATGAAATTTATTAAAAGGCTTACCGCTGTATTGACGGCGGCGGCGCTGACACTTGGAATCGCGCCGATAACGGCAATGGCGGAAGAAGATGAAGAGAAAAATCCATATACTATTACTTATGAGGGGACGACTTATAACATTGGGGATGATAAAGAAAACTCCGATGACTCCAATGACCACTCAAGTATATTTACATACAACAACGATGGTACACTTACTATAAAGGTCAGTGGCGTAACCCTTAGCGGCGGCACGAAAGATACTGAGTATGGTCCAAGGGTTTTGCTGGCCGAAGGTTGTGAGAGCATCACACTTGATAATTTTGTGACTGACGGTAAAGGCAAAGAGAAAGTTGAGTATTCGCTGAGACGCGCTTTTTACGATAATAGTGAGGATGAGGATTCTATACCGGATGGTTATGCCTTATATGCTAAGGGCGACGTGACTATAACGCTTGAAGGAACTAATAAACTCTACTGCGACGTTGATGACGATTCAGGAGAGTATTCGTTTGTATCTATTGGCGGTGTCGGTAATATTACAATTGAGTGTGAGGAAGACGGTTCGCTTTATACAGGCGGAATATTTGTAGACTATGAAGGTGAAGAAGAAGG
>CAZBNY010000023.1:0-15712 GCA_964493235.1 uncultured Lachnospiraceae bacterium | reverse complement strand
CGTTGTCTAAATTATCCCTGAGCGCGCCTATCAGTATTTCGGACGATGAGGCCGTATTGCCGTCCTGAAGGACGATTATTTTTTTGAAGTCAAATATTGGATCTGATTTTGCCTTGTTTGTTTCGGACAAAAAATCCATTTCAGCTTTTTCAACGGAAATTATATCGCCTTTGTCAAGAAACATATCAGCTATCGTCCTGGCGGAGGCGATATATCCACCCGGATTGCCCCTCAGGTCAAGTATAAGGTTGTCATAGGCTGACATTTCCGCGGCGTTTTCAGAAACGAAGGCCGCCGACTCATTGGTAAAGTTTGTTATTGATAAATACGCCGTGTCCTCGGTGAACGGGAACCACTGACAACTGCTTCCTATTTCCTGTTCTCTGTCTATTTTGGCCGTATACTGTACGGGAAGATAAAGATGGGTATATCTGTCACCGCTTATCTCATAAAGCTTATCCGTGAAAACGCTTATGACGGCGTCGTCAAAATACTCAAGTATGTCGCTGTCCGTTTGCTCAAGCTCCGAGTCGATCAGCTCTCTTACGCTGTCCTCATATACATAGCCTTTGGTAAGAATGGTCTTGAATACAATGTAGTCATAATTTATGTATATAAAAAAAGCCAAAAGTCCGCTCACAAGTAGAAGCGAAACAGAAAGAATGATGATAGCAGTTTTCTGACGCCTGTTTTTTCTGAAAAGTTTTTTGGTCTCAAGCTGACTGTCATCAATAAAGAGATCTCTGTTATCCATAGGTCCACCCGCCTTAAAAGTTTATTTAAGTATATCATTATTCTATTAATTTTTCATTAGAAATTACAGTAAGACCGTATGGTTCTCTAAATATACAATATAGAAATATTACTTAAAACAGGGGACGGGTTTGTATATATTGCGTGAACGAAACAGGAGAGTGACATATGCAGTTTTTAATAAGCGGCTGATAAGGAAATTTGTTGGAAAATGGCTTTTGACTTTTTAATATTTCGTTTTTATAATTGTCCTCGAATTTAATAAGGATAAATTGACGACACACGTAGTGCTTTGCACGTAAATCTGATTACGGTATAAACAAGCGTCATGTGTTGTTTTTTTTGTCCAAAAAAAGGAGGACAATATGAACAATAACAATTATTTAGGAACGGAAGATGTGGGAAAGCTTTTGAGAAGCTTTGCTGTCCCGTGTATTTTATCTCTGATAATTTCGTGCCTTTATAACATAGTGGACCAGATATTTGTCGGCAACGGAATAGGATATTTGGGAAATGCGGCGACGGGTGTTATTTTTCCGATAACGGTCATCGGCTGGGCGGTATCTCTTTTATTCGGTGACGGAGCCGCGGCGGCCCTCAGCGTATCTCTCGGAAAAAATGAGACCGAGGATATTCATAAAAGCGTAGGCAGCAGTATACTTTTATCATTCCTTTGCGGAGTAGTTATAATTGCCATATGCTATGTACTCGGCGACGATCTTTTAAGGCTTATAGGAGCGACCGACGCCAATCTGGAGCTTGCGCATGATTATGGCTTTATAATATACTTTATGATGCCGCTTGCCCTTGTGCAGAACACTCTGGCGTCCGTCATAAGGGCTGACGGAAGTCCTAAATACGCTATGGCGGCAATGATAGCCGGAGCGGTCATAAATATTATAGGCGACCCGATAGCTATTTTTGTGCTTGATCTGGGAATAAAGGGAGCGGCCTACGCTACCATTCTCGGACAGTTTGTCAGCTTTTTGATCTGTATATTTTATCTTACAAAAAGCAAGACCTTCAGAATATCGCTTTCCAGCTTCAGGCCCGACACAAGGGTAGTAAGACGTGTTATTGCCCTTGGAAGCTCCAGCTTTCTGACACAGCTTTCGATCGTAGTTATAACCGTTATAAACAATATACTTTTGGTAAAATACGGAGCTGAGTCGATTTACGGAGCGGACATACCGCTGGCGGCCTTCGTTGTCATAATGAAGCTGTTCCAGATCGTGCTGAACGTCGCGATAGGCATAGCGGCCGGAGCGCAGCCGATAGTAGGATATAACTACGGCGCTGAAAAGTATGACAGGGTAAGGGAGCTTCTAAAGCTCATAATCAAATGGACGGCTATCGTATGTATCATATGTACGGTGCTTTTTGAAGCCGTACCGTCAGTATTTATCAGGCTCTTTGGTTCTGACAGCGAGCTGTACATGAGCTTTGCCGTAAAATGCTTAAGAATATATCTTTCGCTTATAATCTTTACCTGCACACAGAAGGTGTGCGCTATATTTTTACAGTCGATCGGACACGCGAAAACAGCGGCTCCGCTTTCTATGCTCAGAGACTTGTTTTTGATCGTGTTCTCCCTTATAGCGCCGGCAGCGTTGGGAGTTACGGGAATATTCTGGGCGGCTCCGGCAGCAGACATAGCCGCTATATTGATAACCGCCGCTGTTATGATGAGACTTTGGAAACAGCTTAGTTCCCATAATGTGGGCAGTGACGCAAAACAGGAGACTGTCGAGCTTAAAAGTACGAGCCGAGGCGTTGTCGTGACTATTGCCCGTGAGCATGGATCCGCCGGAAAGCGTATAGGACAATTGGTAGCCGAAAAGATGAATATTCCCTGCTACTATAAGGAAATGACAGCTCTCGCGGCACAGGAGAGCGGACTTGCGAAGGAATTTATCTCATCGATAAATGAAAACTCGCCCATAGGTATGAGGGAGCTGTATCTGAGTACGAATGTTATCCAGCAGGCCATAATAGCGCAGGATAAGGTCATAAAGATGATAGCCGATACGGGTTCATGCGTAATAGTGGGACGTGCCGCCGACTATGTACTTAGGGGAAGAAAGAATGTAGTCAGGATATTTATACACGCGCCAAAGGATTATAGGATCAAAAAGGTCATGGAAATGTACGGCGATACCGAAAAAGAAGGTAAAAAGAGCATAGAGCGTTCCGATTCGGCTAGGGCGGCATATTATAAAAATATTTCCGGAAGCGAATGGGAAAACGCGAATAACTATGATCTCTGTATAGACAGCTCGGTCGGAACAGAAAAGACTGCGGAAATCATATATGATTACATCAGGAAAATAAGCTGAAAATAATTATACGACTGTATACAATAAATAAAAAAGTCCTGAACGGGATCGTGGTTTTTGTCCCGTTCAGGACTTTTTGTCATTTATTCTCACTATGAGTCGGATCGCTTCATCATTTCTTCTATTATAGGCTTTACAGTCCTATAGACCGCCTCAAAAAATACCTCATAACCCTTTGTGCTTATATGCTCGCCGTCCCATTGGAGCAGGGGAGACAGGCCGTCCTTTTTTGCCGCCTTGTTAAATACACTATACATATCTATGAGGGGCAGACCGTATTTCTCTGCCTTTTCCTTGACTATGTCACAGTATTTCTCCAATACGCTGTTTTCCACGAAGGGCGGATCCTCCTCGATCACCGGGGTAGGGGTGATAAGCACCATTCGGGAGCCTGCCGCCAAAGTCTTGGCTATGATCTTGTCGTAGTTATACGAAAATTCCTCAAGGCCGACATGATAATATTCGCTGTAGGCGCTGTCATTGGAGCCGAAAAGCATTATAACAAGGTTCGGCTCGTAGAAGGCCAGCTCGCTGTCAATGCGGTTTAGGCCGTTTCTGGAGCTTTCGCCGTTGGCGCCTCTGTTGCGTATCACTATGTCCTTGTCAGGAAAATCCTCTTTTACTCTGGCCTTGAAAAGGGAAACGTAATCCTTACCGTATTCGGCACAGTAGCCGAAGGTTATGCTGTCACCAAAGCAAACGATAGTCACTTTATCCATAATTACTCCTCCTTCATGGAGTTAAGCAAGCTGTAATAGCCGGGAAAAGAAATATCGGCGCATTCAGAATTTTTTATTTCGGTCTCACCGTCAGCACCGAGAGCCGCTACGGCTATGCTCATCGCCACACGGTGGTCGTCATAGCTTTCGCAGACGGCTCCGTGAAGGGTATTGCCGCCCCTGATGATCATTCCGTCGTCCGTCTCGGTTATATCAGCGCCCATTCTGCCAAGCTCAGTGGCCATAGTCTTGATACGGTCGGATTCCTTGACCTTAAGCTCCTGCGCGTCAGCGATGACAGTCTCGCCATCGGCATAGCAGGCAACTGCCGCTATAACGGGTATCTCGTCTATAAGCTTGGGGATTATGTCTCCCTTTATGACAGTACCGTGAAGCCTGCCTGATCTAGCCCTTATATCGGCGACAGGCTCGCCGCAGACCGTCCTTTCGTTAATAAGCTCGATATCGGCGCCCATAGCGCTAAAGGCTGTTATAATGCCTGTTCTTGTGGGGTTTACGCCGACATTTTTGACAGTGACGTCAGAGTTTTCGCAAATAAGGGCGGCAGCTATGAAATATGCCGCCGAGGAAATATCTCCAGGCACCGAAATGTCCTTTCCGGTCAGCTCATCTACGGGAGTTACGATTATCGTGTTTCCTTCCCTTTTTATATCCGCTCCAAGATAATTCAGCATTATTTCCGTATGATCCCTTGTTGCCTCCGGCTCGGTTATTTTTGTAACCCCGTCGGCATAGAGTCCGGCAAGAATTATAGCGCTTTTCACCTGTGCGCTGGCGACGGGCAGAGTATATTCCACAGCCTTGGGTTTTTGGCCCTCTATTATGAGCGGAGCCGTAAGCCTTTCGCTGTTTTCAGATGTTATTTTTACTCCCATAAGGCCAAGGGGAGTTGCCACACGTCCCATAGGACGCTTCTGTATGGACTTGTCACCGGTTATATGCGTTGTAAACGGCTGTGCCGAAAGAAGACCGCTCATAAGGCGAAGAGTAGTTCCGCTGTTGCCCACGTCGAGCGTTTCCGTCGGAGCCGAAAGTCCGTTGAGACCCTTGCCATGTACTGTTACGTTTGTTCCGTCGATTTCTATATCGATACCGAGCTTTTTGAAGCAGGCAATAGTAGAAAGGCAGTCCTCTCCGGTGAGAAATCCTGACACATGGGTATCGCCATTGGCTATTGAGCCAAGCATTACAGAACGGTGTGAAATGGATTTATCGCCCGGGACTGTTACGGTTCCGCCTAAACTTTTAGCCGGTTTTATAACTGCGTTCATATTATCATTCCTTTACTGTTACATCATAGTTCATATCTCTTAGCAGCTCAACGCTCCTTCGCCTGTCGTCTTCGGAGTCAAAGGCAAAGGTAACAGCGCCGCTGTTGGTCTCTCTGTTGTTGATGATGCCCATATTCTTTATGTTTATACCGTTGCTGGAGAGCGTAACGGCGATGATAGCGATGCTTCCCGGACGGTCAAGAACGTCAACGTCGATCTCATATCTCTTAACAAAGGCTTTCGGAGTGGCGTTGTTGAAGGAATTCCTATATTGCTGGGCCTCCTGAAAATAGTTGTATACCTCGCTGTGGTTATCCTCGGAAATGGATCTCTTTATGTCGGCTATGACCTCGCTGAAGGAGTCAAGGACAGAAAGTATATCCTCCTTATTCTCAAACATTATGCTTTCCCACATATCCGCGCTGGACGAGGCTATTCTGGTAATATCCTTGAAGCCGCCGGCGGCGAGCAGGTGCATATATCCTTTTTCCGAATCCAGTTTTTTTACGTTGTTTACAAGGGCCGCGGCTATTATATGCGGCACATGGCTGATGGAGGCCACGGCATAGTCATGCTCGTAGGGTGAAACCATGACGGGTATGGCTCCGATTTTTTCAACCATTTCCTTAAATTCCTCGGTCTTTTCCGCCGGTATATTTTCCGCCGGAGCAATGATATAGTACGCGCTCTCAAACAAATGCTCCTTAGAGGCGTTATATCTGAAACGCTCAGAGCCGGCCATCGGATGACCGCCTATATAAGAAATTGAGTCGCCGAGTGTTTTTATTTCATCGTAGAGATGTCCTTTAGTGCTGCCAACATCGGAAATGATGCAGTCCTTGCCTACAACAGGCACAAGCTGGGCCGCGTAGTCGAATATTTTGTCAACAGGCGTGCATATGAAAACTATGTCGCAGCCCTTGAACATATCCGTAACGCCCAAGGCGTACTCGTTTATTATACCTTCGTTTTTAGCCGAAATAAGAACGTCCTCGCTTCTGTTGGCCGCGACTATCTCCTTTACGCCGCAGCGGTTTCTTAAAGCCTTGCAAAGCGAGCCGCCTATTAAGCCAAGGCCGATAATACCTACCTTATTGTACATTAATATTTCCTCCCAACAAGAGAAATAAACGGACGAGGCTCATCTTCATTTCTGTCATTGCGGTCTCTCCGTTTTTGAATACATATTATTACTTTTAATATGATAGCTTAAACCGGAAATAAAATCAATAACTATTATCAGAATGTAAAGCGCTGAAGTGAGAAAAATGTCAGTATAAAATTCACAGCCTTTGTCATTAAAAGGCATTGAGTAAAATACTATAAATTTAGAACGGAGGAGTGGATATGCTTAAGAAAAATGTGACCGACTGTTTCGGCAGAAGGCTTAAAGGAATACTGACAGCGTATGACTGGGTGGACATCAATGAAATAAGAATAAGGACAGGCAGACCGGTGATTCTTAAGCTTGGAGGCGAAGAGGTTTTCGTCGATGAAAACGGACGGCCCTCCGAAAATATCGAATTGGCCGTAAAGGCCGAAGACGCCGATATAGCCGAAATGCTGAATATGCTCAGTGACTATTCTCTTTACGCGGTGCAGGAGCAGCTTAAATTCGGCTTTATAACGGTTCCGGGCGGACACAGGGCGGCCTTGGCCGGAACGGCCGTAACGGGAAATGGAATGATCACTACATTAAAAAATATAAGCTCGGTATCGCTGAGAATAGCCGGTGAGAAAATAGGCTGCGCCTCTGAGGCCGTCAAGTACACCTATGGATCAAAAAACGTGCTTATAGTATCACCGGTCTGCGGAGGAAAAACGACTATGCTCAGGGATATGCTGAGAATCCTCAGTAATGACGGCCATACCGTTGGTATCTCTGACGAAAGGGGAGAGATCGCCGCCTGCTATATGGGCGTGCCCCAGTTGGACGTAGGTGTAAGGACGGACGTGCTGGACTGCTGTCCCAAGGCGTTGGGACTGTCTATGCTTGTCAGGACAATGTCGCCGGATATAGTGGCGGCAGACGAAATAGGAACGGACGAGGACATAAGGGCCATAAGAGAGGCGGCGCTGTCAGGCGTGTCGGTCATATGCACCGCTCACGGTACGGATCTTAACGATATTAAAGGAAGACTTAAGGACAATACGGATATATTTGATACATATATTTTTCTTGAAGGAAGAAAACGCCCCGGAAGGATCAAGGCGGTATTCAACAATGAGGGGGAATTGCTGTGCTGATGAAAATAATAGGCTCCGCCATAGTGCTTTTCTCCTGTACCTCGGCGGGTGTGTTCATGGCGTCTAAGGACTGCTACAGGGCCGAGGACCTGAACGAAATGAAGCGGGGACTTATGCTGTTAAAAAGCGAGATAAGCTATAACTCAAAGCCGCTGTATGAGGCGCTCATAGAAATCAGCGAAAAACTGGAGGGGACCGTCTCGGAAATATTTGAGGACGCCGGAAGGCTTTTGAAATCGCGCAGGGCCACATCGGCGGCGGAGGCGTGGGAGATGACTCTGGCGGACAGAAAAAGCAGGACCTTCTATAAAAAAGAGGATATGCACGTATTTATATCCTTTGGACAGGCATTGGGCGGAGGGGACAGGCAGTGCCAGCTCTCAAATATAGAAATAACCGTGGATTATATAGACGTAAAATCGGCCGAGCTTATGAAAAGGCATTCTAAGGACGGAAGGCTTTTTAAAAGCGCCGGAGTGCTGTTCGGGATACTTATAGTTGTTGTACTGTTTTAAAGGGACGGAGGAAAAGAAATGGATATAAATATTGTTTTCAGAATAGCTGCTGTGGGAATACTTGTGGCGGTGCTGAATCAGGTGCTGGCAAGGGCCGGCAGGGACGATCAGGCAATGCTTACGACTCTGGCGGGACTTATCGTTGTGCTTTACTGGATAATCGGATATATCAGCGAGCTTTTCAACACAATACAGACTATGTTTCGCTTTTAGGAGAGAGACCTATGGACATGATAATTAAAATAGCGGCGGTCGGCATAGTGGGAACCGTGCTGGCAGTGACTGTGAAGGAATATAAAAAGGAATTCTCACTGCTTATAGGCATAGCTACGGGTCTTGTAATAGTCTATCTTTTGCTGGAGAGCATAACGCAGATCAAAAACCTGTTCGGTGCGATGATTACGGAGGCGGGAATAAACGGCGAGTATGTCGGGATAATGGTGAAGGTCATCATCATAGCCTACGTCTGTGAGTTTGCCGTACAGTTCTGCGCCGACGCCGGAGAAAGAGCAATAGGCGCGAAAATAGAGCTGGCCGGAAGGATACTTATACTTACGGCGTCCCTGCCCATAATAGAAAATCTTTTTAACCTTATAGTCAACCTGTCTTTTTGAGGTGGTGCCAATGACAAAAAGAATAACGCTGCTCCTGCTCCTGATGCTCCCGCTAATTTTCTGCCGGACAGCCTATGCTTCGGAAACGACTATCGAAAGCGTGGCGGATATGTTCGGGCTGAATGAGGCGGACGGCGGACTGAGAAGCATAGGAGAAGAATACGGAATGGAGAATTTCAGCCTGAGGGATACGGCGCTGAAATTAGTTACCGGAGAGTTTGATTTCAGCTTCTCGGGACTGCTTAAAGTCATATTCAGGCTGGCGGCGGGACAGGCCGCCGATGTTTTGTACATAATGCGGAGGATAATAATACTGGTATTGCTGACGTCGGTGCTGGAAACGCTGTCCTCGTCATTTTCGTCAGAGGGCGTAAGCAGGCTTGGACAGTATATATGCTCGGCGGTGCTTGTGATAACGATAATGCAGTCCTTTTCCTACGCCTCACGGACGGCGGCTGACGCGGTCGATAATATAGCTCGGACAGCCGAAACGCTCCAGCCGTTATATATGCTGATAATGACGGCAAGCGGAAAGGCCGCTAAAATGCCGGCTGCTGTACCTGTGCTTTACGCCTCGACGTCGATATTAAATTACGCCGTGGGGAAAATAGTAGTCCCAGGAATACTTTTCGCGGCTCTTATAACCTTTATCAACAGCATTTCCGAAAGGGATATACTGATGGAGTTCGCAAAGCTGCTGAGTTTTATATGCAAGTGGAGTGTAAAGGTATGCGCCGGAGTATTCGTCTTTATTATGTCTTTGATAAAAATCGGCGTTCCTGACATTGCCGTGATCGCGGGAAGATCGATAAAAACAGCCGCTGAGGCCGTTCCTGTGGCAGGCTCGCTGATGGCGTCAGCCGCCGAGACAGCCGCGGCGGTCACAAGATCGATGGGGAATTCCATAACCGCGGCGGTAATGCTCTTTATCGTTTTGATAAGCATAATGCCGGTGGTCAGGCTGGCGGTGATAATGCTCATATACAGGCTGACGGCGGCCCTGACAGAGCCTATAGCGCCAAAAAGAATAGTCAAATGCGTAGGGCAGGCGGCGGACTATACGGCTATACTGACGGGAGTTGTATTCACGGCGGAGATAATGTTTATTACGGTAACGGCGCTTATGCTTGCTGTTTGAGGAGGATCGGCGGTATGTTTGCGGTGATCGGCGCATATATAAAAAATATAGCCTTGCTTATGCTTCTGACTATATTTGCGGAGCTTTTGGTTCCAGACGCTAAAATAAAAAAATATGTCTCGGTAATAGTCGGGGCCATAATGATCTTCACTATAGTCGGAAGGCTGGGAGACGTACTCGCTTCAATAGGCGGGCAGGAGATCGCAGTCCCCGCTTTCCAAACCACGGCGGAAGACCAAAAACCAACTGACATCAGGGAACGGTTGACGGGCATATTATACGACGAAATGAACGATGTGGAGAATAAAAGCGAAAATAACACAGATTTAGATATTCATGTGGAGAGAGTAACTCCATATGAAGAAAATACAGATGGGGAAGTGGTGAAATGACGCTTAAAGATGTGTTTAGGGAGAGAAAGGGCAAGTTGCTTAATGAAATAGTCATTGCTGTGCTTTTTGGGGCGATGCTTATTCTGGCGGGAGATATGCTCCTTGGCGGGACAGGGAGTGAGACAGAGCCGGCGCAGAGTACGCCGGAGGGCGACTACATATCTAAGCTGGAGGAAAAAACCAAGGATATTTTGGCGCAGGTGGACGGAGCGGGAAATGTCGAGGTAATGATAACGCTCAGCTCCGACGGGGAGTCGGTATACGCGCAGGAGATAAAGAAAAGCACATCGGAGACCGAGGAAAGCGCATCGCAGGGCGACAGCAGGGGGATAGTGTCCGGAACGGAGGAAAATACCGTCGTTACGGTCAACAACGGCGACGGAAGCACTTCACCTGTCGTAATAAAGGAAATGACTGCTGAGATCAACGGTATAGTTATCGTTGCGGAGGGTGGTGACAGTATTATAGTGAAGGACTCGCTCATACGGGCGGCCCAAGCATTGTTCGGCGTACCGGCCAACAAGGTCGAGGTATTCAAAATGAAATGATATGGGAGGATATAATATGTTTGCTGTTAAAAGAAATCAGATAGTTGTTACCGCTTTGGCGGTCATGATAGCCGTGGCCGGCTATCTCAATTTCACCGAGAGCAAGTCGTCGGGCGACATTAACAATGTGGACTTAAACGACCCTACCGGCTATGAGGCGCTTCTGAACGACGATGGCTCGATCGCTACGCTGGCGGACGACTCGGACTATGACGGACTTGAGTTCGCCCTCGGGGAAAACATAGAGGGAATGACGGAGACAAGTCAGGTCTACGACGATACAGGCGCGGCGATATACGTAAGCACAACTCCGGATACATACTTTGTTCAGGCAAAGCTTGAGAGGGAGCAGGCAAGGGCCGGTCAGAAGGATATGCTCACCGAAATGATAAATAACTCAAATATCGATGAGGCCAAAAAGCAGGAATGCGCCGACAATCTTCTGAAAATACAGCAGAGAATAGAGAAGGAGACAGCCGCTGAGGCCATGATCGAGTCAAAGGGGTTCAATGAGGTATATGTAAGAATTGACGATGATACGGTAGATGTGGTCGTTAACAAAAGCGAGCTGTCTGACACCGAGCTGGCCCAGATAATGGACATAGTCACGAGGAAAACGGGCATGAAGGAAAGCCAGGTCAGGATCAGTCCGCTTAAGAGCGGTACGAATTAAAAAAAGAGGAAAGCCGTTTGGCTTTCCTCTTAATTTGTTTTATTCAGCCTGTTCTTTTAAGTATTCCTCATACTGCTTCTTAGACATACCGTGTTCCCAATCCCAAGGATTGCTGGCGATAAGTTTGTTTGTGAAGCCGGGAACGAAAATAGCAACTATAGCCACTACAAACAGAAGCATCTGATACCACATATACGGAACGATTTCCACAGGTGAGATCATTGCTCCGGCAAGGCTTCCGCAGACGATAAGCTGTGCCGCCCAAGGAACGAGTCCCTGGAATACGCATGAGAAAATGTCAAGAAGTGAAGCCGTCTTTCTGGGGTCGATCTTCTGTTCTTTTGATATTCCCTTAGCGATGTCAGCGCTTGCGAGGATAGCTATAGTGTTGTTTGCGATCGCTATATCTGCAACAGAAACTATAGCGGCGACGCTGAGCTCTCCGGTAGCTCTGTTTTTAGCGAATTTACCAATTTTGTCAACGATGAACTGAAGTCCGCCGGCATCTGTGATGAGTTTAACAAGACCGCCCATGAGGAGAGAGCCAAGGAAAAGCTCTGACATTCCTACGAAACCGTCATATACGTTTCCGCAGAAGGTAAGAATTGTCATCTCTGTTGTGCAGATACCGATAACTCCGGCAATAATTATACCGAGCGTAAGTACGACGAATACGTTCATACCGGCAATAGCCGCGATAAGTACGAATAAGTAAGGAATAACCTTAATGATGTCAAAGTTAAGTTCTCCGAGAGATACTTCTCTGACAGGGCTTCCAAAGATAAGGAAAAGAATAACAGCTATAATAGCGGCGGGAAGAGCGATAAATAAGTTCATTTTAAACTTATCTCTCATCTCTACGCCCTGAGTTCTTGTGGCTGCTATTGTTGTATCGGAAATAACCGAAAGGTTATCGCCAAACATCGCTCCGCCGACTACTGCGCCGAGTACAAGCGGAAGACTGAGGCCGCCCTTTTCAGCAACGCCTACAGCGATGGGAACAACGGCTGAAATAGTACCCATTGATGTTCCGCAGGCAGTGGCGATAAGAGCCGAAATGATGAAAAGACCCGCTGTCATGAAACGAGCCGGTACAAGTGTAAGGCCTAAGTTTACTGTTGAGTCAACGCCGCCCATTGCACTGGCAACTGTCGAGAATGCTCCGGCAAGTATATAGATGATACACATGATAATAATGTCCTGATTTCCGCAGCCTTCAACGAATTTATCAAATTTTTCTGTAATAGTACCCTTGAAAAGCAGAAAAGCTACTATACAGCCTGCTGCAACGGGAACAGGGAGTGACATCTGATAGAATGCCATATCAACACCTTGCAGCGTAAGTATAATGCCGGTACCGACATATAGCAATATAAATACAACAAGTGGCAGCAACGCGAGAGCGCCTAAGTTTTTTCCGTAATCCTTTTTCTTAGCCATAAATTTTCCCTCTCTCTTAATAATAATAATAAAAGATGACGACGAGTTGCAAATTAACCGTTTATGCATTCTACTACACTTTGATTTTATTGAAATTTATAAAATTAAAAAAGGACACATGTCCTTTTTTAAAAAGATTGTATAATATAATCAATTTGGTAGGTTTATTTTTGTTCAATATGTTGTAGGCTCGATTCCGTCTCGGATAAAGCGGTAAAAGAAATCTATTTGGTAGTCTATGCCGTGCTCCTTTGCTTTTTGTTTTATCTTGTCATAATCCAAAATGGTTATTTTACCGTTCTTTGTTTTTATAAGTCCTTCGGAACTCATATTTTTCAGTACTCGATTTATGCACCGAATGTCAGTACCTATGTATGAAACCAAAAAATCTTTGGTAAAATATTCCCTGACATCGTCTCTTACAAGAAAACAGCATATAAATAAAAGTATTCTTTCATATATTGAAAGAGTTGAGTTTATTATTACAAAGGCCTCAAGATAATTTATACGGTTGTTCTGGCTTTGGACCATACTTTGGACAAGTCTGAAATCCTGCTTCATTCTATCAATAAAAACTTTAGACGGAACCTTTAAAAGCTCCATATCAGAATAAGCCACAGCCTCCAAAATATAATTCTGTCCGCAGATGGCGTTTATCTCACCGATAAAATCACCTTCAAGAAATTGACTCGCGATCATATACCTGCCTTTGGCGGTCATATAGACTACATTCGCCACGCCTTTAAGCACGACATATATGTAATCCGGCTTGGTATTGGGTTTTATAATAGTTGCGCCTTTTTTATATTTAATGTGTTCCATATCCCTGATAAAATCATCAGGACAATATATCAAATTATGGCTCATTAATATCACCTACCATCTACTCTTAATTTTATTATATTTCTACTTAAATTTATGTCAATAGTCAAAATTTATTATAATTAATAGTTATAAACTATTACTTTTAAGTAGAAAGCTTTATTGCTTTTTGACATTTATTGAACAAAATTTTTTGCTTTTTTGGACAAATGTCCTTAAAAAACAAGATAAATGCTATATAATTGAATTAACCGTTTATGTTAGTTAACATAATTAAGTGAAAGATGCAGAAAGGATGTTGAAAATGGATTCTAACAAAAAAGTAGGTTTCTCAACGACAGCAATTCATGCCGGAAAAATAAAAGATGCTTTCGGAGCGCTTGTTCCGCCGATTTATCAAACATCTACGTTTGAGTTTGAGTCATGCCAGCATGGAGCTGATATCTTTGCCGGAAAGCAGCTTGGATACGCTTATTCCAGAACGGCGAACCCGACTGTAGCGGCTCTTGAGGCTAAACTCGCGGCTCTTGAAGGAGGAGAGGCTGCTCTTGCCGCAGCGTCAGGAATGGGAGCGATTACATCGATCTTATGGGCGTTAGTTGGGGCCGGAGATCATATTGTAGCCGATAAAACACTTTATGGCTGCACATATGAGTTCCTTGCGCATCATATACAGCGTTTGGGAGTTAATGTTGACTTTGTAGATACATCTGATGATGCCGAGCTTAAGGCGGCTCTTAAGCCCGAAACAAAAGTTGTATATCTTGAAACACCGGCTAACCCTAATCTTAAGATTACGGACATAGCTAAGGTCGCTTCGCTTGTACATGACTACAACGCTGAGATAAAAGTTATTTGTGACAATACGTTCAGCTCGCCTTATGTTCAGAGACCTCTTGAGCTTGGCGCTGACATAGTTGTTCATTCGGCTACAAAATATATCAACGGTCACGGCGACCTTCTTGCCGGCTTTGTTATCGGCGACGCTGAGTCCGTATTAAAGGCACGTATGATTGGTATTAAAGATATGACGGGAGCTGTTATGGCGGCGAACGAGGCTTATCTCGTAATGAGAGGACTTAAAACTCTTGAGATCCGTATGGATCGTCACTGCGCGAGCGCTATGAAGATCGCCCAGTTCCTTGACAGCAGCGATAAGATCGAAAAGGTATTCTATCCCGGTCTTGAAAGCCATGTCGGACATGACGTAGCCGCTAAACAGATGCACAACGGATTTGGCGGAATGATCTCATTCATCGTTAAGGGCGGAAGAGAAGTAGCCTCTAAGTTTGTTGACAGCCTTGAGCTTTGCACGCTTGCCGTATCACTTGGAGACGCAGAGACTCTTATCGAGCACCCCGCTACAATGACTCACTCAACATATACTTCTGAGGAGCTTGCCGACGCAGGCATTGACGAGGGTCTTGTAAGACTTTCCGTTGGTCTTGAAAATGTCGATGATATTATCGCTGACCTTGCTCAGGGCCTTGAGAAGATTTGATTTTTGCAGCATTGAGCTGATGTAAAAAGATTTGTCGGCGGACTGATTCCCCTCGGTCCGCCTGACATAAATGCTTTACCATAAAAGCGCTTCATCATATAAAAGCCGGGATCCTGATGGGTCTCGGCTTTTCCTTAAACATATTTTTTTATTTCTTCGGCCCAAATTGAAATAAGCTTTTCCAATGAGAAAGCCGCGTTGGCGGGACTGGTTGACGGCAGCTTGACCGCCTCGGTATTTGTGTCGGGAAAACAATATTTCATGTACAGCCTGTGGGAGGCGGCGCCGTTGCAGAACACGGCTTTTATGTCCGCCGACCTGAGTATAAGGTTTATGTCAGTCGGCACGACGTTTTTGATACTGCTGTCGCTGGAGCCGATTATGTCGCAGCTGTCGATAGTATCCCATAGGGCTATGCGGTTTGACAGGGCGAATTCTGTTTTTTCCTCAATGGTGGAGGGGACGGGGCAGTTATACACAGCGCTTATGACCTTCCAGAAACGGTTTTGCGGGTGTCCGTAAAAGAAATTAGCCTCCCTTGACTTTACGGAAGGGAAGGAGCCGAGAATAAGGATCTCGGAGCTTTTATCATACAGCGGCCCGAAGGTACGGGTAAGACGCCGGTATTTGTTGTTTTTTTCCATGATTTCACTCTTTCTAAAAAATAAAAGACCTCCATATACAATGAAGGTCAAAGCTAAAGATGGGACACGAACCCACGA
>CAZBNY010000022.1:0-16420 GCA_964493235.1 uncultured Lachnospiraceae bacterium | reverse complement strand
GTATTGCCTGATATTTTTATAGTGTTTTTTATATGATTTTTATGATATACTGTATTAAACACATTAGATGAGGTAGCTTGATCATGTATATTAAAAGATTAAGATTCGCAAAGGCCAGAAATTTCCGCGACATGGGCGGATATGAGACCAAAAACAATAATACTGTCCGCTGGAACAGGCTCTACAGGAGCGATAAATTCGCCGGAACAACGCCGGAGGAATGGGAACGGGTCAGGGCCGCGGGAATAAAAACGATACTTGACCTTCGTTCAGAGGAGGAAATAAGCCTAAGTCCGGACAACTGCCCGAGTGACCTGAGATACATACATTTTCCGATAGTTAAGGAAAACCTGTCGTTTTTCAATATATCCAGTCCGGATATGCAGGTGTTTGCAAAAAGCGTGTCGGACGGCTATAAAAATATAGTGCTTAACCACGGTGAAAATCTGGCGGAGGCCATAAACATAATCTCCGACTGCCTTAAGGAGGGCGGAGTCGTGTTCCATTGCACGTCGGGAAAGGACAGAACCGGCATAGTGGCGGCAGTGATATATTATCTGCTGGGAGTGGATACCGAGGACATTGTGGCGGATTATCAGGTAAGCCACACATATAACAGAAAGACGTCGGATAGGTTTATGAATGAGCATCCGGAGTTTTTAAAATATACTGATGTTGTGAGGTCGGACCCCGAGAATATGTATGAGGTTCTGAGGCTGTTTGAGGAGCTTGATATAGAAAAATATTTGACCGACAGGGGAGCGAGTCCGGAAAAAATACAGACGCTGAAATGTATTATGCTCGTCTGAAAAGGACAGTAATATGTCACAAAAAGACAGAGAGTTTTTTATGTTAAATGGGCATATCTTTGTACGCACATACCAACAAAGACCGAAAGATAAACAAAAACTTATGGCTTGATTAAGATTTTTAATGTAAATAGTCAAAGTTGTTAATTAATGTTAATAAAATGTTGACAAATCGGCTTGATGGTTGTAAGATATTCACATAAAGGAATTGCAAGGGCGCAAATCTAACGAAAGGTTTGTGCCCTTTTTCTTTAAAAGTTTTGACATCATGCGGACATGAATTAATGACATAATATTTGTGATAGAGGTTAGACATCCTGAGATCGGCAGCATTGACAGACATCAAGCTTTTTTACAAACCTTGACAGAATAAGAATAGCAATTGATGAACCCCTTTAAAACAGACAGCACGAGGACAGCATTGACGACATCAGGCTTTTTGACAGCTCAGTTCCGGCACAAAATAAAAGCATACGGCGAACCCTTTTTGATACTGCCAATATATCTTTCACACAATAATGGTTTTTCTCCTAAATTGACCGTGTGCTTTTAGAATTTAAGCCGCAGCTCCATGATTCCAACGTATCTTGGAGGTGCGGCTTACTTCATATTTGCCTATTCAGCAGTGTTCAGCTATGTAGTGTATAAGCTTTTCGGTGTCGTCCCAGCCTAGGCAGGCGTCCGTTATGGACTTTCCGTAAATGTGGTCTTCGATCTTACAGTTTCCTTCCTCTATGAAGCTCTCTATCATAACGCCCTTAACTATATTATTAAGGTCCTTATTCTGTGTCCTGTTATGAAGTATCTCAGAGACGATCCTTGGCTGCTCATAGAATTTCTTTCCGGAGTTGGAATGGTTGGCGTCGCAGACTACGCAGGGGAATTTAAGCCTCCTGTCCAGATATTCCTCTGTAAGTGAAAGCAGATCCTCGTAGTGGTAGTTGGCGTGGGTCTTTCCGTATTTATCGACCGAACCCCTTATGATGGCGTGGGCGTAGGGATTGCCGCTTGTGCTTATCTCATGGTCACGGTAAAGGAATACGTGTTCATGGTGAGCCGCGTGTATGGAGTTGAGCATAACGGAGAAGTCTCCGCTGGTGGGGTTTTTCATGCCGACAGGCTGATCGATACCGCTGGCGACAAGTCTGTGCTGCTGGTTCTCGACCGAGCGCGCGCCGACAGTGATATATCCGAGAATGTCCTCGACATATACAAGATTTTCGGGATAAAGCATTTCATCGGCAGCCGTCAGATGGGACTCCGAAAGCGCCCTTATCTGCATATTGCGCAGCGCGATTATTCCAGCGTAAATATTTGTTTCCTTCTCAGGGTCCGGCTGATGGAGCATTCCCTTATAGCCGTCGCCCGTTGTTCTTGGCTTGTTTGTATAAATCCTGGGGATTATAAAGACCTTGTCCTGAACCTCCTCATTTACTTTAGCAAGGCGTGAAATGTAGTCGCATACCGCGTCCTCATCACTGGCGGAGCAGGGACCTACAACGACAATAAATTTGTCTGATCTTCCGGCGATTATGTCCTTAAGTTCAGCGTCACGCTTGGCCTTGACACTGGCAAGATGCCTGGGAAAAGGGACCATATCCTTTACTTCTTCAGGTGTTGGGATATTCTGTTCGTTAATGAAACTCATTGTTTACCGCTCCTTTCTTATGATTTTATTTATCCTGATATTTATTTTTCAGTACCCGCGTAAACACGGTATTATTCTACTATAAAAGTCATATTTGTTCAAGTACAAAAGGCAGTACACAGGGAAGATATAAGAGGTGCGTTTTGAAGGATTTTACTTGAATAAGCCAGTAATTCATAGTATACTAGAAGAAGTTTTAATCAGCTTATCTGAAAATTCAACCTACAGAAAAGAGGAAAATATATGTCTGATGAAAAAAAGACCATTTTCAGTGGAATGCAGCCTTCCGGCTATGTTACGCTTGGAAACTATTTAGGAGCGCTTAAAAACTGGACTAAGCTTCAGGACGAGTTCAACTGTCTGTACTGCATAGTGGATATGCACGCCATTACCGTAAGGCAGGACCCGATCAAGCTCAGACAGCAGGCGAGAAGACTTCTTATGCAGTACATTGCCGCCGGTCTTGATCCGGAAAAGAATATAATCTATTACCAGTCCCATGTGCCGCAGCACGCCGAGCTTGCTTGGATACTTAACTGCTACACCTACATGGGCGAGCTTAACAGAATGACCCAGTTCAAGGAGAAATCCGCTAAACACGCCGACAATATCAACGCCGGACTTTTCACCTATCCGGTGCTTATGGCCGCCGACATTCTGCTTTATCAAGCCGACCTTGTTCCCGTCGGAGAGGACCAGAGACAGCATCTTGAGATAACGAGGGACATTGCGGCCAGATTCAACGGACTGTATGGAGACGTGTTCACTATCCCCGAGGCGTATATAGGAAAGGTCGGAGCGAGAGTAATGGCGCTTCAGGAGCCTACAAAGAAGATGTCAAAATCCGATGGTAATAAGAACAACTCCATCGCGCTTCTTGACGAGCCGAACGTGATAATGAGCAAGATCAAAAAGGCCGTTACGGACTCTGATAACGAGATAAGATACGGCGAAGACAAGCCGGGTGTAAGCAACCTTCTGAATATATATTGCGCCGTTACCGATAAAACCATCGCGGAAGCGGAGAGGGAGTTTGCCGGAAGCAACTACGGCCAGTTCAAAACCGCTGTCGGCGAGGCCGTTGTGGCTAATCTTGAGCCTATCCAGAAGAAAGTCAAGGAGCTTGAGCAGAACAAGGATTATATCGACAGTATAATCAGGAACAACGCCGAAAGGGCGCAGAGGATAGCCGGCAGGACGCTTACAAAGGTCCACAGAAAGATCGGCTTCCCGGACAGGATAAGATAACAAATGATCGTTTAAGGCGGCCTGACTTGAGAAAACAGAAATATTTCTTAAGCCAAACGCCGGACATTATTGACTTGAAAAAAAGTCCTAAATGACACTGCTTTGTTAAAAAGCTTTGGACATTCAGGACTTTTATTTTTTGCTGATGCTTTGGCACGATCATTCCTGTCTTTGGCACTCCGGTATATCACCAGCTCAAGCGCTTCGCGTTTTGTCGTTACCTTATTATTTTTTATTCTGTTACAACGTCATCGGCAGGGAATTTCTTCCTGACCTTTCTGTAGCATATCCAAAGAACGATGGACGTAAGGATCCATGACATTGGATATGAAATATATAGAGAGAACTGTGTCCTGAAAGCCGAGAATATCGTCAATATCCATATGACACGGAAAACGCAGCCGCCAAGGAGAGATACTATCATCGGCATAGTGGAGTAGCCAAGCCCCCTGATAGCAAAGGCCAAAACTTCCATTATTCCGCATAACGCGTAGGTTGTGCTTACTATTGAAAGACGGTATATTCCGCTTTCAATAACCATAGGATCGGAGTTGTAAATACCTATAAGAGTATTGCCAAGCAGATACGCGCCCATGCCCATGACAAGTCCAAGACCTGTGGTGAGGGCAAGACAGCGGTAAAGTATCTTGTTTATGCGATTGAATTTCTGAGCGCCGAAGTTCTGTCCCATAAAGCTGAGAGTAGTCTGGGAGACCGCGTTCATTGACATATATACGAAGCCCTCAACGCTTCCGGCCGCGGCGCTTCCCGCCATTACGATGGAACCGAAGGAGTTGATGGACGACTGTATCTGTACGTTGGATATGTTGAAGGCAACGGTCTGGAGTCCGGCGGCTAAACCTATTTGCATTATCTGTGATAACCTGTTCCTGTATATTTTAAGGTCCTTGATGCACAGGCGTGACTGGCTGTCGGTCCTGAGAAGATGGAGTATTATAAGCGCCGCCGAAAGGTATTGTGAAATTATAGTGGCGAGAGCTACTCCGGCAACGCCAAGTCCGAATACCACAACGAATATTACGTTAAGGATAACATTGAGCACTCCCGAAAGCGAGAGATAATACAGAGGGTGCCTGGTATCTCCGGCCGCCCTCAAAATAGCCGCCCCAAAGTTATATACCATAAACGCCGGCATTCCCAAAAAGTATATCCTCATATATAATACGGAGTGGCCGATAACGTCATCGGGAGTTCCCATAAGCGTAAGCATGGGCATGGCCGCCGCTATACCTACAAATATCATTATTATTCCGCATATGATGGCGATAGTTATGGCCGTATGTACGGTCTCATGTATTCCGTTCCTGTCACCGGCGCCGTAATAGTGCGCCACCATTACGTTCGCGCCGACAGATACACCGATAAAGAAATTTACCAGCAGATTTATAAGCTGTGTCGTTGAGCCAACGGCCGCGAGAGCCTCACTTCCGGTAAATCTTCCTACAACAACTACGTCCGCCGCGTTGAAAAGCAACTGCAATATGTTGGATAGTATCAGCGGAAAAGCAAAGAGCAGTATATTGGAAAAAATAGGCCCTTCGCACATATTGATTTCATTTGATTTAGTCATTTTTCGTAACCTCACTTTTTACTGCCAAAAACTTTCATACGATATGATAAATCTTTTTTTGTAAAAGTCAACCTGTTTTCGAAAGATTATTTTTCTTTTGATCTCAGGTCATCGGTTCCTGGAAGTATGACTTTAAAAAGGTTTTTCTTTATCAGGTTGATATATTTCACCTTAAGGCCGTACTGCTCAAAGCTGTCGTTAAGCGTCCGTATCCCTATGGGACTGTTGATGAACCGGTCCTTCCTGTCGGTGAGCAAAAGCCGCTGATAGAGCCAGCTGTTGCGTCTTGGCGGGTACATATCGCTTTCCATATTGACGGGGCCGTCAGTGTTCCATATGGCCCCCGGATTTGTTATTTCTATGCTTTTGCGCTTTATTATCACTACGGTCTCACGGGTGGAGTCCCAGTAATCCCTGTGGACGACGGCGTTATAAAGCGCCTCGTATATGGCGTCGATGGGATAATTTTTCAGCATCGGGTTTTCGGATATGTATTTTTCGGCATTGTCGAGCATGGTCGGGATATTGCCCTCAAAAAGAGTGACCCTTCCGCCGCATTCGATACGTATTCCCGTGGACGGCATGAAACGCTGCGGATTTTTGCCGAACAAAAGCAGACCGCCGGCGGTAGGGCAGTATTCCTTTGCGTCATTGTTGTAAAACACAAAGCCCATGCTTTCCAGAATCAGCTCGCTGTTCGCCGAAAAACGGCCGAGAATATATTTGTTAAGCATTCCTGTGTCAAAATCATTCATAGAGGCATGGCGTATTGGCGTAGTCTCATAGCAGACAAGGCCGTTGTCCTGAAGCATGGAGGCTATCTCATATCTCCTGGCGACGTCGGTGGTGGAGCCTCTGCGGACATAGAAGGTGCCTGTCTGCAATATCTGGTGAGGTCGCTGGCTGCTTTTAAATATGGTAAGAACGATAATTTTCTTTTCCTTATATATGATCTCCTCATAGCGCACGGGAACCGGCGGGTCGCAGCGGGTGCTGATGATCTGGAAAACGGTCTCCTCCGAGGGGTATTTTCCGCTTATACCGACTATTTCACGTGTCTTATCAGACACGCCAAAGACCAGATAGCCTCGGCCGCCCTTGGTGTTGGCTATAGCGGTGACATCCTTTACGAATTCCTTTTTCTTTGTTTCCGTATCGAGATTGAATATCTGTTTATAATCCAGCTTTTCACCCTCGCCAAGGCGAAGAAGCTCCTCAAGTTTTTGAATCGTCATGGCGTTTTCCTCCAAAAGAATGATCTTAAAATCAACTTGAATTTATATTATTTTCTTAAAAATCTTACGTTTATCAGGAATTACTGTAAAAAACAGCTTATTATGATATAATTATAATATCACTTTTAGTCGAAATACAATAGAATTTACCTGCTAAAAATAGTATAAAAAGCATTGACAAGTATACGCAACTTTTGTATAATAAAAATGTAACAAATTTGTAATAATTATTTGGAGGATGAAAAATGAACCTTAAGAAGCTTCTTGTAAAGTCAGCGCTGCTTGGCTGCATAATGGCGATGGGTGCCTCGGCGACGGCGTTTGCGTACACAAAGGGTATGCTTAATGACAACAGAGTAAATGTAAGGGAACAGAATTCAACATCATCAAAGGTAGTGGGAAAACTCAGCGCCGGAGATTATGTAACTATATTAGACAAAGACGGCGACTGGTATAACGTTTCCTACGAATCACAGAGCAATGCTTATATCCACAGCGATTATATTGACATAGTTGAGACTGACGCGTACATAACAGCAGACGACATAAAACTCCGCGAGGAGCCCGATGATTCCTCGGATATAATTGAGATTCTCGGAGAGTTTGATGAAATAACGGTTTTCGCGAGATCGGGAAACTGGTATTACGCTGATTTTAATGGCGAGGAAGGATATGTTTTCGCCGATTATGTTGTTGGAGATTATCTTGAGGACATTGAGGACGAGGATGAGGAGGAATCCGGTGAGAAATACGCTGTTATTATCGCCGAGACCGGACTTAACCTGAGGGACGAGCCTTCGCTTGAGGGCGAGGTCATCGACATACTTCCCCTTGGCACGACGGCCGATGTTATCGAGATAGAGGACGAATGGGTGCTTGTGGTGGCTCCCGACGAAACAGAGGGATATGTAAACGCTGAGTTCATAACGATAAGAACCGGCGAGAAGGATTCAATGGCTACAGGCCTTGGAAAGGAAATCATCGATTTTGCCGAGCAGTACCTCGGTACACCATACGCATGGGGCGGAACCGATCTTAACAACGGCGTTGACTGCTCCGGCTTTGTATACTCGGTATACAGGAACTTCGGCATAGCTCTCAACAGGTCGTCAGCGGCTATGGAGGCCAATGACGGCGTATATGTTGATAAAAATGAGCTTCAGGCCGGCGACCTTGTATTCTTTGATAATAACGGCAGCGGCTCTATTGATCACGTTGGTATTTATATGCACGACGGATATTATATCCATTCTTCTTCCGGAAAGACTACCGGAGTAATAATCAGCAATCTTTATGACAGCTACAGCATCAAGACATATGCCGGAGCGAAAAGGGTACTTTAATTAAGAAAATATCATAATATTTCGATTGTGGGAATTTGGGCAGGACTCTTTTTGGGTCCTGTCTTTTTTATGCTCGCTACTGACAAATTTCGACATAAATGCGCATAAAGAGTTGAAATTTTAGGGAAATATATTATTATATTATATGGAATTATTTGCAAGCGCAAACAGAAAAGGGTACACAGAAAGGACGGAGAAATGATAATGTTTAAAAGAAAATTAGCAGTGGTAATGAGCATGATACTGCTGCTGAACCTCATGCTTGGCAGTGTGACCGCTCAGGCCGCGGCCGTTGTAAACGGCAAGCAGCTTTCCTCCCAGGGCGCCTGCGTCATGGATTATGAGACAGGGGAAATACTTTACGAGTATAACGGCGACGTAGCGAGAATTCCGGCCAGCATGACAAAGATAATGAATATGTACTGCGTGTACGAGGCTCTTGAAAATGGCGAAATTACTTTAGATACGATAGTTCCCATAAGCCAAAACGTATATAATAAATCGAGAAACAGCCTTTATCAGAGCGTTATCCCGCTGTACTACGACAGGGAATATACGGTCGATGAAATGATGGACATTATAATCGTCCGCTCGGCAAGCGGAGCGTCGGTAGCTATCGCGGAGCTTCTTGGGGACGGAAGTGAGGCGGCCTTTGTTGAAAGAATGAACAACAAGGCAAAAGAAATGGGAATAGACGCCTATTATTATGACAGCTGCGGAATAGCGGAAAATAAGATCTCGCCTATAGCTATGGCGACACTGGCAAGGAATATCATCAACGACTATCCTGATATTCTTGAGCGAAGCGCCCAAAAGGCAGTTACGTTTGACGGTGTGACATATAAAACGACAAATCATCTGCTGGACACTTATTACTATGAGGGAGCGGACGGTCTTAAGACAGGCTCTACCTCGGCGGCAAAATATTGCCTTTGCGCTACAGCTGTGAGAAACGGCAGAAGGATAATTACAGTAACTATGGCGGCGCCAACGGTCGGAAACAGCTTTACTGACTCGGCTAAACTGCTTGACTACGGCTTCGCCATAGCCGCTGACAGATATGAGAGCGTATTTTATACTGATATGCGTACATTCATCAACGGGTATGAGGTACCGACGCTGATGAGATATAACGGACAGCAGGCGCAGACGCTCGTGTTTGTTAAGGATCTGGCCGGCTACGGCTTTGACGTTCAGTATAACGCGGCAGAGCGCAGCGTTATGGTCACATATAACGGTGATAAGGCCGTGATCCCCGTGAATGCCGCCGGTTACAAGGGCAAAAACGGCGAGAGGGCCTTCTCCATCATACAGGGCTCGGATATACAGGTGTACATGAATGACGGAGCTAAGGTAAATAAACTTGAGAATGTGTATAACGTCAACGGAAATATGTGCGTCGCGGTGAGCGAGCTTGGAGCTTTGTATGATTTTTCATGGGATCCGGACGCGAGATTGTCTAATATATACACATATTATAAGGACCCGTTGGCGGTGCTTCCAAACGGTGTGGAGCTGACGTCAAAGAGCGCATATATTATGGACTATGAGACCGGTGAGGAAATATACTCGTTTGACGGGGACACCAAGAAGCCTGTGGCTTCCATAGCTAAAATGATGTCCGTATACGTTATACTTGACGCCATAAAGAACGGAGAGATCAGTCTGGATACGGTAGTTCCTATCAGTAAAAACGTCTATAAGCTCTCCAGAAATGAAAATTACAAGATGATGGTGAACCTCGAATACGATGAGGAGTATACCGTTGACGAGATGCTTGACATGATAGTGATCGATTCAGCGGCGGCTTGCGTAACGGCGGTTGCCGAGCTTTTATGCGGCAGTGAGGCAAACTTCGTAAAGAGAATGAACGCCAAGGCCGAGGAAATAGGAATAGATTCGGTATTCTATAACGGAACGGGTGTATGTCTGGATCCCGAAACGGAAAAAGAAAACCTCATGAGCGCCAAAGAGGTTGCCGTTATGACCAAAAAGATGATAGAGGACTATCCGGAGATCCTTGAAAGGACGAGATGCGCGTCTGTGGATTTCCACGGAAAAACCTATTACAATCTCAATAAAATGTTCACCGACTATTATTATGAGGGCGCGGACGGATTTAAAAACGGTATGACCGAAGCCTCCGGCTATTGCATGGCCGGAACGGCTGAGCTTGACGGTAAGAGAGTGATAACCGTCACACTTCCCTCCGACAGCAATGAAACACGTTTCACGGACACGGCGAAAATGTTTGACTATGGCTTTGAGGCGCTTGGGGTCGATACCGAAGGCGCGGAGCAGAAGGTGACGGAGGCCGTATTTGATGAAGCTGCGGAAATAAAGGTAAATATTGACGGAAACTATGAGATGAGCTTTATCGGACAAGGCCCTGTCGTTATCGACAACAAAGCCATGATACCTGTCAAAGAGGTAATGGAAACGATAGAAAAGACGGTTGTCCGGGACGAGAAAAGCGATCAGATGATAATAAGCGATGAAACAGTTACCGTAAAGCTCTCGCCCGGTTCAAATGTGATGATAAAAGAGGTTTTAAACCCGCTTACTGGCTCAAGAACGACTGAAAATATCGCTCTTGAGACTTCACCTGTGAGCATAGAAGGAACATTGTGTATGCCCATAAAGGAGCTGGCTGAGGCCTTTGGCGCGGCGGTGATACTGGAAGGCAATACTATAATGATCATGGCAGGCGTTTGCTGATTTTCGGCTGGTTTTAATGAGAGGAGCAGGGCTCGAGGGAGTCCTGCTTCTTTAATATAAAGCCAACTACAGAAGAGTAGAATACTGATATGTTCGCCCGCTGAGACAATTCCAGCGGGCAAATTCTTTTGTGAAATATTTAAGGAGTATGTGGTGGGCTATTTGATATGCCTTTTTTCGATAAAGGTTATTGCCTTATACATGATAGCCGCCATTATCAGCAGTATCACGACACTCATCATAACATTGCTTAGCTTGAATATCTGTGATGAGTAAACGATCAGGTATCCCAGTCCGGCCTTTCCGACAAGAAATTCACCGACAATGACACCGACAAAGGAAAGCCCCACGTTTATCTTTAAGGCGTTGAATATTACGGGTATGTTTGAGGGAATGATAACTCTTGTAAGTATCTGGCGCTTTGTTCCGCCGAATATCGTAATAAGCTTGATTTTGTCCTTATCGGTTTCAAGAAAGCCGCTCAGTACGGTCATTATCGTTATTATGACGGAGGTAAGCAGTGCGATAAGTATTATTGACTTGGTGTTGTTGCCAAGCCAGACTATTATGATGGGCGCAAGGGCCGTTTTGGGCAGGCTGTTTAACACTACAAGGTATGGCTGGGCGATGTCAGAGATCATTTTGTTCCACCAGAGGATAATCGCCACGATGGTTCCGATAATTGTCCCAAGTACAAAACCGATGATCGTTTCCTCGGCGGTTATGCCTATGTGATACCAGAGCGACCCTTCTTTAAACATATATACAGCGGCCTGAAACATAGCCGAGGGACTGCTGAATATGAACTCGTCAACAATTCCGGTCTTAGCGGCGGCCTCCCATATGGCCAGAAACACAACTAAAATAAAAAAACGGAAGAAAACCACTTTTCGTTTTCTTTTTTTATGATTGACGATATATTCCTGCTGTTTCAAAGAAACGTCATACATGAACGTCCAGCTCCTTCCATATCGTGTTGAAATAGTCCCTGAACTCGGGAGCGTTCCTGCGCCCCATAGGTGTATTCCGCTCGCAGGTGAGCTTTATGGTGTGGGCGGATCTAAGCGTCGCCGGTCGAGAGGACATGACAAGCACCCTGTCGCTCATGGATACGGCCTCTGAAATATCGTGGGTGACAAGTATGGCGGTTATACCCTCGTTTTTGATTATTGATCCTATCTCGTCGGATACAAAAAGCCGTGTCTGATAGTCCAGTGCCGAAAACGGTTCGTCAAGCAGCAGCAGCTCGGGCCGGATCGCGAGGGTGCGTATCAGAGCGGCCCTCTGGCGCATACCGCCGGAAAGCTCGGACGGATGACGGTCCTCAAAGCCGGATAGGCCGTATTTCACAAAAAGGCCACGGACATATTCTCTGGCCCCGACAGTCAGCTGACGCTGGATAGTCAGGCCGAGACAGGCGTTCTCAAATATTGTCAGCCATTCAAACAGGTGATCCTTTTGAAGCATATATCCGGCCTTCCTGTCGGTATCTATATTAATTTCACCGCTTTCGGGAGAAAGCAGGCCGCATATGATTGACAAGAGGGTCGATTTGCCGCGCCGTTGGCAAATACAAAAAATTCGCTTCGGGCAATTGTGTATTTCTGATTTTGTGATATACTATATCATAACGCAATTATAAAAGACTGATTTGTTAGGAGATGTTATAAATGGGTTGTTCACATGATTGCTCATCATGCGGTTCCGATTGTTCCACAAAGAACAGCGAAAGCATGATAAAACCGTTGAGTGATAAAAGCAACGTAAAAAAAGTGATCGGTGTCGTCAGCGGAAAGGGCGGAGTAGGAAAATCCCTTGTGACCTCCATGCTTGCCGTAAATATGGCTAACAGGGGTTATCATGCGGCGATCCTTGACGCCGACATTACAGGCCCGTCCATACCCAAGGCTTTCGGAGTTTACAAAAGGGTAGAGGCCACGGAGGACGGAGTGATCCCCGCAAGGACAGTAAAGGGCATTGACATTATGTCAACTAATCTTATACTTGATAATGACTCCGATCCGGTCGTTTGGAGAGGCCCTATTATTGCCGGAGCCGTGGAGCAGTTCTGGACAGAGTGTATTTGGGATAATGTCGACTATATGTTTGTCGATATGCCGCCCGGAACCGGAGATGTCCCTCTTACGGTTTTCCAGTCGCTGCCCGTTGATGGCGTCGTTATAGTTACCTCTCCGCAGGACCTCGTTACCATGATAGTCGGAAAGGCCGTAAAGATGGCACAGCTTATGGACGTACCCATTCTTGCCCTTGTGGAGAATATGTCTTACTTCAAGTGTCCTGACTGCGGCAGGGAATACGATATATTTGGGGCCAGCCATGTGGCTTCCGCCGCTATGGAGTTTGAGATACCGTACTACGCTAAGCTTCCGATAGACCCCAATTTCGCGGCCTGTGTTGATAAGGGAGAGGTCGAGTTTTTGGACGTAAGTCCGTTAGATAAGATCGCTGACGTGATCGAAAAGATATAAAATAAGCTCCGCCGTGATACGCTTCATGGTGGAGTTTTTTTCAGTCCTTGTTATTTTTATAAAATTCAGCCTCACTCTGCCAGTATTCTCGGTCGGCCTCGCCTATCTCCCTGATGACGCGGCAGGGGTTTCCCGCGGCAATGACATTGGGCGGAATGTCCTTTGTGACTACGGAGCCGGAGCCGATAACGGCATTGTCGCCGATAGTTACGCCGGGATTTATAATGGTGTTTCCGCCGACCCAGACGTTGTTTCCTATTTTTACCGGGCCTCCGCATTCCAGCTCCATTGCCCGTATCTCAGCCACTGTGGGGTGAGACGCTGCGTAAATAGACACTCCGGGCGCGAAAAGCACATTGTCGCCGATAGTGACCTCACATACGTCAAGTATTATACAGCCGAAATTGGCAAAGAAATTGTCGCCGATACTGATATTATATCCGTAGTCGCAGTGGAAATCCGGCTCTATCAGAATGTTTTTGCCGTGACTGCCAAGAAGCCTGTCCAGTAATTCCTGCCGGTATTCGGCATCGTCAACAGATGTTTGATTGTATAGGTGTGTCAGCCTTCTGGCGTTGTTTCGTCCCTCGGTCAGCTCCCTGTCGGCGGCCACGTAAAGACGGCCCGAGAGCATAAGTTCTTTTTCTGTCATATTTTATATCCCCAATATATATTTTCGTGTTTTAGCTAAATACGAATATCCGTGTTTACACTCATCTCGAATACTGAGTCGTTTTTGGTTCTGAGTGAAGAAAGGATCCTGTATCAATAGCTTAAGCTTTTGTGCTGCCTGCTTTTGTTCTTTACTTGACAGCTTTTTTAAATTTTTTCAAAAGCGGTTGTAAATTTTAGCTTATACATATCAAATTTCTATTCCTATGTCAGCGAACATTGTTTTTACATCGTCATACGCGCTTTGGTTAGTTGCCTCTATTTCTGAGCTTTTAATAAGCTCGGCAAGCTTTTGCAGCTTATCTTTGGCATAAACAACTACGGGACAAAGGAAAATGCCGCCATCTTTTTCAACTACTTCAAATTTATCGCCCTCTGAAAGGCCGAGACTTTTGATTATCTCCGCCGGAATAGTAAGCTGCGAGCGGCTTCTGAGTTCTGTGAGCATTATATTCACTCCTTTCTGATTTTCGTATATTCTTATTATATGATATTTTTGAAAAAAACAACAGCAAAAAGCTATAATAATGAAAAAAGGTGAGTTTATTGATTATAACAGATCATACTGCAAATCGCAGTAACGCTATTTGTGGTTTTCCGACATTTCAGCTTTAAAATATGCTATATTGAGTTTGTATTAAGAACAAATCAAATGACGAGAAGAAATCAACATGAAAAGCGTTTTTAGCGAGCTGTACTTTGGGGAGCTGTATCCGGCTGAAAATATGAATTTTACGAGTGAGAAATTTTAAAATTGTGCTGGAGACAGAGAAGGCGGAGAAGGCGGATAAGGAATTTGCGGACGGACTGACTAAGGCCCGAATCGATGAGTTTGAGAGGGTCGGGCAATGTCTCAGTGATGAGGCCTCATATGAGCGGGAGTGGGCCATCATCTACGGAATGCGGCTCGGTATAAGGTTCATGGCCGGGGCTCTGAACACTGATTGATCGGTACACTTTGCGTAAGCGGATAAGAGCGCTTGTTGTACTTTTAGCTGCCGCGGCTTTCCGCACCCCGAGGGGCCGACAATGCTTACGAACTCTCCCTTCTCAACCGTGAAAGACAGGTCCCTGATGGCCTCGGTCTCGCCGTTCAGACTGTGATAATTAAAGCATATATTTTTAGCTTCAACTGTCGGCTTCAATGATAACCCCTCCGATTTTAAAGTTTCTATATTATATTTAGGACGGGGACAAATGGTTACAGTCCGCTTAGATCAAAAATGGGAGTATACTCGTCGGTGGCCGAGGACTTTTCCTGCATATAGCCGTTTTTGAGACCTATCTCAAAAAAGTGATCTATTACCCTTGTGTATTCCAGAGACATCAGCCTGCGGTTTATTTCCTTATATTCTTTGGCTCTGTACATGGGAGTGTATTGCCTGAGCAGAGAAACATAGGTGTCCGTGCCGAAATTCTCCTTAACGGCGTCGAGCACCCTGAAGGAATCCTCCTTGTGCGACGGAAGGACAAGATGGCGTATGATAACGCCCTTTTTGAGCAGTCCCTTTTCGTCAAAAGCGTTTTTGCCCGTCTGACGATACATCTCTCTGACAGCGGATACAGCATGGCGGAAGTAGTCCGGCGCAGCTGAATACTTGGCGGAAAGCTCCGGCGAATAATATTTTATATCGGGAAGATATATATCGATAAGTCCGTCCAGCATTTTCAGGCTTTCGGCCTTCTCATAACCGCCGGAATTGTATACGACCGGTATTCTCAGACCGTTATTTTTTGCCTTGATAATGGCCTCGGCGACAGACGGAATGTAATGAACGGCCGTCACAAGATTTATATTGTGGACGCCCTTGGCCTGCTCTTCAAGCATTATTTCCGCGAGACGGTCCACACTTATTGCCTTGCCGTGGTTTTCGGAGCTTATGTCGTGGTTCTGGCAAAATACGCACCTCAGGTTGCAGCCGGTAAAAAATATTGTCCCCGAGCCGTTTGTGCCGCTTATCGGCGGTTCCTCCCACATATGGACGGAGGCGAGAGCGGCGTATATTTCGGACGGCATTTTACAAAAGCCTGTTTGTCCTGATGAACGGTCGGCATGGCAGTTCCTTGGGCAGAGTGTGCAGTTTTCGTAAAAATTCATATAGAAACACCTCGGGAATATTATATCAAATTTACGCCATGAAAACACAAAAACTTCCTGTATACGAAAAAGAGTTTATATTGTATAATTACGTCGTAAGATACGAAAGGGGAGAGACTTATATGATAAAGACAAGAGAGATCAACGAGATAAGGAACGAAACTGACGTTATCATCTGTGACGCCTGCGGAAAAGAAGTGAAAAGAAATAAATTCGGAGAATTTGACGATTTTTACCATATAGAAAAGACCTGGGGCTACCACTCAAACAAGGACGGAAGGCACGACTGCTATGATATTTGCGAGGACTGCTATGATAAAATGCTAAAGGCGATAGGAATAGAATAAACCGATGTTTAACGGGCAGATGTTAGGCAGCCTGACTTAAGAAATATGATTTAGAACGCCTTATCTGTCCTTTTTTTATGCATATATTTCAAGAGCCCGCTGGGTTCTTTTTTGTCATAATTGTAATAATCAATTGTTAATATAAGACAAAAATGCTATAATAAAGTTCAAGCAAGAGGAGCAGCGGAAGCGGTTGGTCAGTCTGAGGAAAAGGAGGTAAAA
>CAZBNY010000021.1:0-17030 GCA_964493235.1 uncultured Lachnospiraceae bacterium | reverse complement strand
TTTTCTGGACGCTTTTTCTGAACCGTTTAAAAAATTCTCCCATTGGTCTGGCACACTCGTTTTTCAGTATGCCCTCGGTAATATCCACCTGATGGTTAAAACGCGGCTCGTCCAAAATATTGAGGATAGAACCGGCACAGCCGGCCTTGACATTCCTCGTACCGAAAACAACTCTCGGTATCCTTGCCTGCACAATTGCCCCGGCGCACATAGGGCAGGGCTCGACAGTCACGTAAAGCGTGCATTCCTCGAGCCGCCAGTCGCCGATATACCCGGCAGCCTCATTAATGGCCGATATTTCGGCGTGACAGAGCGGATTTTTCTTACTGTTGCGCAGATTATGGCCCCTGCCGATAATCTTTCCCTCGTGGACGATAACGCAGCCTATGGGGACCTCTCCGCATAACATCGCCTTGCGGGCCTCCAGCAGGGCCTCGCTCATATAAAGCTCGTCATCGTCCGGAGTATAAAAATTTTTTTCATCAGCGTTCAATTCTATCGTCCTTTCAGGCCAGTATTCGCATTTCCTGGGTATTAACATCGGCTCCGCGGATTATGAGGCAATCGGCGTCTCCGTCTCCGTTAAAATCTGCTATATGGCACCTTTCACCGTAATCAATATTTTCGTTGCTTGTATAAAGTCCCTTGTCGCCAAGCTCATACTTTGACGTAGTTCCCGTCGAGTCAAAAACATATATCTCCTTTATGCCGTCACGGTTCATATCCCCGGTATAAATATATTTCTCAAAGCTTTCTATCGAAAGATGGGTACTCCATACGCACTTGAAAACGGAAAGAGTTTTGTGATATATGAAAAGGTCCATGCCGTCGGTGAAGATGTATTCAGTCTCACCGTCTCCGTCAAGATCGGTTATCTCCATTCCGTTTATCGATTTTCCTATATAATAGCTCACCTGCTTGGGACTGACTGACACACCGGAAACAGGATAATAGTCTATTGAACGGCTCCTCGCTACCATCAGACAGCCATTATCATATCCTAAAGAATAGCAGTCACTGTCGTCCGCTATGATCTCATTTTCCACAGCGTTGAAATCGCTGTCAAAAAACATTATCTTCTGAGGAACTATAAGCGGAGCGGCTCCTTCTGTGGAATAAGCCTCCGTACCGTAAAGAACAGCCATTTCAGTCGTGTTGTTTATAAAAGCCGCCGACATTGGCATAAGACCGTCATTGGACAGGTCTATGCTCTTATATAGATATATCGGCGTCTGCGCGTCGCTTCTGTTTATCATAAGAGAAGTACCGTCAGTGAAAACGGAATAGGAAATACCTTCGACCGTTGTGGTGTCAAGTATACCATCAATGCTAAGTCTCTGGACTGACTTTACTTCGTATTCTTTTTCCTCTGCCGCGGTCTCAGAGCCCTCAAAGGGCGAAGACACAAGGTAAGCGTTTCGTACATAAAGACTGCACGGAACGTCCGAATCCGCAGGGGTGTAATACAGGCCCTTTAAATTGTCCCCAATAAAATAGAAATGAACGGTACCGGCGACCTCCCTGTTGAAATACAGAAGGCTCGCCTCGGCCAGAACACATTCGTCCCCTTTCGAGGAGCTCATATCATAGCCGCTCTGGGAGGAACATTCAAGAACAGCTTCGTCCTGGGGGATAATTCCGCTTCCGTAAACGATGGTGTCGGAATCGTAACGCCAGTAAAAAGAGTTAAGAGCAGATTCTATCAAAGCATCATATGAGCTTTCCTTATCCGCTGAAATGGAGAATACAGTTTCCGCTCCGTCGTCGGCGGAAGAAGCACAGCCTGTAAGCATCGCCAGAGAAAGAACAATTATTCCGACTTTTTTGAAACGCATAAAATCACCCCAATAAATGACCACAATGTATTACTGATAATAATATCATAAATTGGGACTGAATTCAATTATTTGCTTAAAAGCGACACGGCTGTTATAAAAGAGATCACTATGCCGGAAATATTGGCGATTACAGCGCATATGACAGTATATTTTGTATGCTTTATTCCGGCGGCGGCGGAATATACACTGAGGGTATAAAACACCGTTTCCGTACAGGACATCATTATCGACGCCGCCAGACCTATAAGCGAGTCCGGCCCATAGGTTCTGAATATGTCAAGCAGTATCCCGCTGGCGGCCGAGGACGAAAACAGCTTCATTACGCCAAGGGACACCAGCTCCCCCGGAAAGCCTGTTATTTCGCTTATCGGCGAAAAAAACGATATGAGCATATCCATAGCTCCAGATGCCCTGAAAACGTTCACAGCCATTATCAGGCCTATCAGAGACGGCAGTATGCCAAGGACAGTTTTAAGTCCTTCCGCGGCGCCTTCGGTAAAGGCGGAGAAAATATCGGTTTTTGACAAAAACCCGCAAGTGATGATAATAACAAAAAGAAAAGGCAGTATCATTCGGGATATGTAATTTATCAAGTTCATTATGCCGCACACCTTTCAGCGATTTTTACGGAGACTATGCCGACAGCGGTGGAAAAGGCTGTTGCCGCTATCCCCGGAAATATAACGTCCGCCGGAGACGCGGAGCCAAACTGCGCCCTGTAAGCGATTATATTTATCGTAATAAGCTGTACGGACGACATATTTATGACCATGAACATACACATGGCCCTTGAGGCGGTCTTTTTATGCCCGTTTAGTTCGGAAAGGCTCTGCATCGCCGCAATTCCCGAGGGCGTTGCCGCCCAGCCTAATCCAAAAATATTGGCGGCTATATTTGTTGTGATATGCTTAAGAGCCGGACTTTTTCTCGGAAGCTCCGGAAAAAGCTTTCCCACAGCAGGGTACATCAGCCTTGTAAGGCCGTCGATAAGTCCGGATTTCTCAGCTATTTTCATCATTCCGCACCATATGGGGACTATTCCGCACATCGTTACGGCTATGCCTACGGCGTCCTTTCCGGCTGATATTACAGAATTTGTTATTTCCCCTGCGTTTCCGTTGATAAGAGATACTGTCAGTCCTATTAAGATCATGGTTCCCCAAATGGCATTCATGGCTGCACCTCCAATATTTGTATTATTTTATTTTTTCAAGAAAGAATTATTAATATCTGGTTATAAATAGTATTACAAAGATTGACAAAAAGCGGGGTGGTTGATATAATTATTTGATAAAGAAAAATTGTTTTGTTGGACGCATCAATTATGTAAAGGAGGAAGCTTATGAAATCAACCGGAATAGTAAGACGAGTGGATGAACTTGGACGTATAGTTCTTCCCATAGAGCTGAGAAGAAGTCTTAATATCAACGAAAGAGATACGCTTGAGATCTTTGTCGATGATGAAAGAATTATTCTTAAGAAGTATGAACCTGCTGACATATTTACAGGAAGTATGGATAACCTTATTGAGTATAAGGGCAAAAAAGTTTCCAAGGAATCCATTATAGAGATGGCGAAGATGGCTAACCTCAAAATCGTTGAGGAATAATTAAGGGTTTATTGTCGTAAAGTAAGAGCTGAAACAGATTCGGCTCTTTTTTTGTGCCTGCATGATCCCGGGTAAGCCATTGCTTTTCCGGGGAAATAAGGACAGAAGGGCGTAATGAACAAGCCCGGCCTCCCCCATAGATGGTCACATTCATTTCTGCGGTCATGAAAAATAAAACCGGCTTCAATAGAATATCGAAATCACCGCTTAAATTTTAATGTTTCTTACCATAGTTTTTTGTGCTGTCCTCGCAGATTTTGACAGTTAACCCGGAGCCGAGGAGATATTTGGATTTTCGCCCGAGCCTCGGACAAAGCGCTTTAAGCGATGCAAATGCGCGGCGATCAAAGAGTTCTCAAAGAGCCTCAATGTCTTTCGCTGAAAAAACGGGTTTTGTGATTCCCCGATACCTGTCTGTTTATATAGGTTTATATTTATCAAGCTCCCGCTCATTACTAAAAAAAGAGTATCTTAAAGACTGTTTATATAAGTCTTTAAGATACCCTCATTTTTATAGTTCTGTTATTATGTCATATTTTTGCGGCCATGCCGCTATGCAGCTCATTTTTTATCTGACATTCTCCGAACATTACAGCTTTGCAAGAGCCTGGTCAAAATCGTTTAACAGATCCGCGGTATCTTCTAATCCAGCTGACAAACGTATCTGTCCCATTGTGATTCCGATGGCGGCAAGCTCCTCGGCGTTCAGGTCTCTATGTGAGGCCTTCGGAGGATAGGTCAACGTGGTGCCTACGCCGGCCAGCGTGGGAACAAAACGAACGATTTCAAGACTTCTGATGAGCTTGTCGATCTCCTTTTCACCGCCTCTGAAGTTAACACACAGCATTCCGCCGTAACCGTTTCCTTCAAACTGTTTATCGGCCAGCGCTTTGCTTGATGATGACTCAAGTCCGGGATAATAAACCTTTTCAACTTTAGGGTGCTGCTCAAAGAATTTTGCCAGCGCTAAAGCGTTTTCGGACATCTTCTTTACTCTCAGGGGCAGTGTACGCAGGCTTCTTGCGAGCAGCCATGACTCAGTGGCTCCTAAGGTTGATCCATACAGTCCCAAGTAGTAAGAAATGCGGTCGATAAGCTTCTCAGAACCGACAACTGCTCCGCATACAATGTCATCATGGCCTGACAGATATTTGGTTCCGCTGTACAAAACCAGATCTGTACCGTATTTAATCGGCTTAGTGATTATAGAAGTAGCAAATGTATTGTCAATAAACAACAGCGCGCCATTGGCGTGAGCCACATCAGCCAAGTGCTGAATATCCGGTACGGACATCAGGGGATTTGCAATAGTTTCGCCGTAAATCAGTGTAGTGTTGGGTTTGATATAGTCCGCGACATCTTGTGTGTTAAAGTCAACAAACGTGGTCTCAACACCCCAACGGGCCAGCTCGTGCTTAAAAAACGCGAATGTCTCTCCATAAATAATCGGAGAAGCTATGATGTGATCGCCGGGCTTAACCACAGCTAGGATTGACGTGGTGATCGCTGCCATACCTGAAGCAAAAACCAATCCCTTTTCTGCGCCATCCGCTGTCACCAAAATACGGGAAGTCGCGTCCGCGTTGGGATTGCCCAAGCGGAAATAAGCATAACCCGGAGCTCTGCCTTCACAAATAGCGTCGATCGGCTCGGTAGACTCAAAGATATACGCTGATGACAGGTAGAGAGGGAATGTTTCCGGTACAGTCAACGCCTTATTCATCTCATAGCTCATCTCACCATTTCCGGTATGGATATATTTTGTTGCTTCGCCTCTTTGTTCCAACATAATTAATTACGCCTCTTTTTCTATATTCATTGATTGAACGACATTATAGTATATCATCATTACTCAGGCTGTTTTAACCTGATTCTTCTTGGCCGCGTATACGATCAAGCCTACGATAAATCCAACGATCGCCGGAGCTATCCATCCAAAGCCATATCCGTATAACGGAAGAGCATTTAAGAATTTATCTAAAATTCCTATATGAGCTCCGTACTCAGCGGGAAGATCCAAAATTGCGTATATAAAAGTGAAATATGTCGCGCCCTTATAGCAACTGTCACTCGGGATCCATTTTGAGAAAATACCCAACAGCATGAGTACAATAGCAATAGGATATCCAAATGAAAACCACGGAGATGTAAGAGATACAATCGTATCAAGACCGAAGCTTGCAACTATTGTAGTAATAATAGGAACAATGATTACAAGAACCTTATAAGGAAGCTTTCCGTGGGTCTCAGTAGCAAAGAAGTCCGCTACAGCAGTTACCTGGCCGATAGCTGTTGTAAGGCAGGCAAGAATTACAGACAGGCACAGTCCATAAATAGCGATCTGTCCGCCTGAAGAGCGAATAACTGTTAACAGCAGAGCTGAGTTTCCGATCGACTCATCATACTGTCCGCTTACGCAGGCTCCCATAAACAGCAGGCCACCGTAGATAATGGCTAAGCATATAGCGGCTACAATGCCTGAACCCAAATTAACCTTCTTTAATTGTTCATCGTCATAACCCTTATCACGGATTGTGTTAAAGAATACGGCTGCCATAAGGAAAGAAACCAGAAGGTCGCCTGTGCTGTAACCACCTAAAAAGCTATTCAGTGTAGCTCCGTCTACGCTTGGTTCACCGGGTGTACCTATGGGACTTACAAATCCCCTAATAACTAAGATTATTAAAATAATTGCCATTACAGGTGTCAGTATTTTGCCGACTTTATCCAATGCCGAGCCTTTGTCCTTCGCGAAAAAGTATACAAGTACAAAATAAATGATTACCATGATCAGGTACGGCGCACCGGCCCAAACTCCCTGAACTCCCATCTCAATGCCTACAGCGGCAGTTCTCGGAATTGAAACGCAGCAGCACAAGATCATAATCAAGCCAATAAAGAATGTGTAAAACTTAGGATGAACATGGTTTGTAATTGCCTGAACCGAGCCTCTGTAGCCCAAAACAATCATGGCTAAGATAGGTAAACCTACACCGGAGGCTATCATTCCGATTTCGCCTCCAAGCCACTGGTTGCCGCTTTGCAAACCTAACATTGGCGGGAATATAAGGTTGCCGGCACCAAAATAGGTTGCGAATAAAGCCAGACCAATAAAAAGTACATCACTTGCTTTGATTTTCTTCTGATTCATATTGAATCAGCCTCCTTTCTTTTTTGTACTTATAATTATACTATTTTAATAGGTTTTGTGAAATAACACTTTTCTATTGTTTGTAATAACTTAATCGAATAACGCATATTACTATATCTTGCGTAACCCGGCAAAACGCTCCTTTGCGGAAAGCTCGATAACATGGCCCCACGGCCGCCCGGCAACCGCCGTTTTCCGAAAAATAAAAACAGCGGAGGAATTATGTCGCATCTTCATAAGAAACCATAGATACTAAAAAGCCCTGAATGTCGGCCGGCGCGTTAAAAAGCCTCACCGTGCCAAATCCGGCGCGGCTGCGTTTTTGCCTTGCGCTCCGCCCTGTTCAGGACTTTTAATTATTTCTGTGTTTTTTTCGGACGCTCCTTATTTCTTCCGCTGAATAATAACAAGCCGAGAGCATTACAATCTCCCGGCCTTGATTTTAATTATTGTATGTAAGATATGTATATCCCGAGTAGTCGGCGTAATCAAAGGATACTGTCCTCGTTTCCTCGTCCCACTCTATATTTTCGATGCCAAACATCTGCGCTATGTCACGAAGCGGCACAAAGGTCCTGCCGTCGCTGATCTCCGGAGCGGCGGACATAGGTACGGCGTATCCGTTTACCATCATTCGTTTATCGCCTATGCGCAGGAAAAGCATGTCCTCACCGACCTCGATGGTAACGGCCTTTTCGGCTCCGTTCCAGTAAATATCCGCGCCGAATATATCAGAAACCGCTCTCAGCGGCAGCTTTGTAACGTCACCTGAAATATAGGCCGGTACGTCCAGCTCAAGCTTTTCGTCCCCGATATATATGATCTCCGAGCCTATAGGAATGACTACCCTGGTGGTCTCCGCCGGTTTTTCCTTCTTAGCGGGCTCCTCTGCATCATCGTCGGTTTTCAGAATATATTTGATATTGCGGTTGTCCCTGAGAGATACAGAAACGTCGCCGTAATCCTCGGCAGTGGCGGTGAACATTATCTGCGCGTAGTCATCGATCATGTCCTCAGGAAGCGTGACCTTGACCGTATCATCATCGTCCGGAATAAACCCAAATCCGTATATCGAGCCGTCAGCCAGACCTTTGGCTATTTCCTCACGGTCCACGTCTCCCTTGGAATCAGTGATATATACGGGAAGATAGTTTCCGTCCTTATCGACAGCGAACTTGCCGTTTTTCAGCGTCAGCTTGATCGTCGCCGTATTCTTTATAAGGCCATAACCCGTAGATTCAAGTTCAATAAACGTATCAAAGGGCGTTTCCGTACCATAAACACGTTTATCACCGTAGATCCTGACCTTCACGGAGGCCAGAGCGCTCACGGGAACCATTGCGGCAGCCAGGACCACGGCGGCTCCTAATTTTAACTTTTGTTTTAATCTCATAATATCACCTCGTTCTTAGTATAGCAGATTATGAGGGAAAATGGAATATTCAGTTAAGCGTAATTGTCGAAGTTTCTTCCGACCAGTCGATATTTTTTATACCGAGGGCGTTTGCGAGGTCGCGAACCGGCAAAAATGTCCTGCCGTTTGAGATCTCCGGAGCGGCGTTCATGGGGATTGGAGTACCGTTTATGTACATGGTCTTATCGCCTATTTTCATAGAAACAATACGTTTTCCGCTGAAAACGGAAACCGAGCGGCTTTCCTCGTCCCAGTTGACCGTCGCGCCCAGGGCCTCGGCTATCGCCCTCGCGGGGAGCATAGCGTAGCCGTCATCATTTATATAGGCCGGAGCGTCAAGGTCAATGATGTCCATGCCTGCCGTTATCTGTTCCGAACCAACGCCGACCGAAACCTTTCTGTTAAGAGTCGAATCGTCCTGATCCCTCGGCGCCGTAACAACCTGAACATAGTCGGGATCGACCACAAGCGGTTCATACTTGAAAACTCCGTTTTTCTCATATTCGTCCTTCTCGGTCGAGGTATTTTCCCAGATACCGGTGCCGGTGTAAACATTTTTCAGGGCATATCCGCCGACGGGAAGGGTCCTGTCAAGGTAAAGCCTGAGACCGCTGATAACTATTCTCGAAGCCTCGGTCGATTCGTCCTCAACGGTTATAACAAGGTACGAGCAGCTATCCGAAAGAGTTTTTTTCATTTCACTGACGTTTTCGCTGTCCTTAAAAATTTCAAGAAGGCCGTCCTTATCCGTCAATTCCGCCGAAATCTCAATATCGCCCTTTTCCACGTGACAGGTAACGTCGCCGGAAACCTCGATTTTCTCAACCGCGAAAACAAGCATTCTGCCTTCTTCGAACATACCGTCCGAAGCTTCCGTGATAACTATATCATCGGCCGCCGCGTCTTTATAGTCAATTGATACTTCGTTGCCGGCGGCAAAGGCCGTCAAAGGAGCCGCCGCGAAAACCGCCGCTGCCGCCAAAATTCCATACTGATATTTTTTCATAAAATCACCTCATGACCAGTATAGCAGATTTTGATCCAAATTGAAATAACATATGTTGGAGCGGCGGTGTTTTCATCAGTCAAAATTTCAGTGCCAAAACCCCTGCCGGTGGTGTTCATTTGTAACGGTTTTTTAATGCCGATCTCTTGAGAAATTCCATCTTTTATGTCCCATCAGCAAATTGCACAAAAGCGAAAATAATATAAATTTTCGCTTTTGTACAATTTGCCATGACTGAAAAATCGATGATTTTTTGCGTTAAAAATAATATTTTTATCATTTGTAGATTTATTCGTGGGAATAAGATATAATTGTAAAGGAATGAAATTTTCGCGATTGGAGGCGGCTGTCATAAAAAGTCGGAACGATAATATATGTGTCGTAATTATTTTTATTGGCTTGCTGGCGTTTATATTTATACACTGGTATACTAATAGCAGTAGCTCCGAAATCGTTATAACCGATAATTCGCCGTCCTATACGCAGGCGCGGACAGAGTCGCCGCTTCGGCAGATAAACCTGAATACCGCCGGCGCAGAGGAGCTGGACAGCCTTATGTACATTGGGCCCGCGGAGGCTGAACTTATAATTGATTACAGAGAACAAAACGGAGATTTCCATAGTGTTGAGGATATAAAGAATGTTGAAGGACTTACATTGATAATGCAGAAGGTTATCATTGACAACTGCATCGTGTAGGAAATCGTGGGAGGTTATCAGATGGCTTATAAAATACTTGTTGTTGATGATGAGAAACTTATCGTTAAGGGGATAAAATTTTCGCTGGAACAGGACGGCATGACTATCGACGTCGCCTATGACGGAGAGGAGGCCCTTAATCTTATAAGAAAAAATACATACGATCTGGCGGTGCTTGACGTTATGCTGCCTAAAATGGACGGCCTTCAGGTTTGCCGCGAGGTCAGGGAGTTTTCCCAGATGCCGATAATAATGGTAACGGCCAAGGGCGAGGACATGGATAAAATAATGGGACTTGAGTACGGCGCCGACGATTATATGACAAAACCGTTCAATATCCTTGAGCTTAAGGCGAGAATAAAGGCCGTGCTGAGGAGGACAAAATCCGCCGCTGCCGAGACAGCTCCGGTCAAAAACGAGATGAGCGTGAGAGACCTGCTGGTGGATCTGGACAGCAGGAGAGTTTTCGTTGGCGGCAAGGAGGCTTTTTTGACCGCCAAGGAGTTTGACCTGCTGGAGCTTCTGATGAAAACTCCAGGAAAGGTGTACAGCCGTGAAAAGCTGCTGGATACGGTCTGGGGCTTTGATTATCCGGGCGACGTGCGCACTGTGGACGTCCATGTAAGGCGTTTGAGAGAAAAAATAGAAAAGGTCCCGAGCGCGCCGGAATACATTTTCACAAAATGGGGAGTTGGCTATTACTTTGGCTAAGAGAAATGTTAAACTTAAATGGACGCTTTTGGCGACCTATATGCTTGTGGGGATAGTGCCGCTTATAATAATGATGCAGATCTCCCTGAAATCCGTGCAGAACTATTTCGTTGAGGAAAGAAAAAAGGAGCTTCTCCAGCAGGCCAACGTCATTTCCGGACATATCAGCATTTCCAACTATATGTATGATGAGAAAAAGTCGCTGATCTTTGACTATGACATCAACCAGACCAGTAAGCAGAGCGGCTACAGGATAATGGTGCTTGACCGCAGCGGCGTCGTGGTGAACGATTCCAACAAAACCGAGGAGGGCAGGACATATTTCCTGCCGGAGATCGTTGACGCGCTCAACAACAGGGACGTGGCGAAGGAACAGGGAAATAACACTGTACACGCGGCGGTCTCCATAATGGACGACCGTTCAAACTGCATAGGCGTTGTGCTTGTGTGCGGCTCAATAAACGATATCGCTGAGAATGTGGATGCCATAAGGAATAAGGTCTTTAAAATGATATTGATCCTTTTGATCATCGTTGTGGCTATGAATACTATGTTTGCCGTCTGGTTCACGAATCCGCTTAACAGGACTATCGAAGTTATTAAAAAAATGGCCGACGGGCATTTTGACCAGAGGATACCGGTAAACGATTTCCTTCATACGGAGCTGGCCGAGCTGGCGGAGTCCAGCAACAACATGGCCGAAAAGCTGGATCAGATAGAGTTGAGCCGTCAGGAATTTGTCTCAAACGTATCGCACGAGCTTAAAAGCCCTCTAAGCTCCATAAAGGTGCTTAGTGATTCCATACTTATACAGGATCCGGATTCGGTGCCGAATGAGACGTATGTGGAATTTCTGCGGGATATAAATTCTGAGGTCGATCGAATGACCGCTATCATAAACGACCTTCTTACCCTTGTGAGAATGAACCGGCAGGAGGTAGCGCTTAAGCCGGAGCAGATAAACCTTTCGGATAAGGTCGGGGACATTGTAAAAAGGCTCAGGCCGATAGCGGAAAAGAAGAACGTAACCCTGAACTATAATAATGTAAGAACTGTTTTCGCGGAGGTGGAGGAAACGAAGATCTCTCTGGCAGTTTCCAACCTTATCGAAAACGGTATAAAATATAATGTTGACGGCGGAAAGGTTGACGTAACGCTTGACGCTGACCATCAGAACGCCTTCATCACCGTAGCTGATACGGGAATCGGCATTGCCGAGGAGGAGATAAACAAAATCTTTGACAGATTTTACAGAGTCGATAAAAACCGGGACAGGGAAACGGGAGGAACGGGACTTGGACTTGCCATAGCGAGGTCCGCGGTCCTTATGCACAACGGAAGCATCAAGGTTTCCAGCAAGGAAAACGAGGGAACTACCTTCGTAATTATAATTCCTCTTGAACAAAGGTGAGGCTTGTATGAGAAAAATAAGATTCGCGGTGGCGGCGCTTATGACGGCGGCTGTCATCTGCGGCTGTGAAAATAAAAAGATCGAGATAGTATCCGGCTCCGAGGGGAGCGTAGCCTGCGAGATATACAGAATAGAGACCGCAGGACAGACACTTAAGCCCGAGACGACAGGACTTGAGAGCGGTTCGCAGGAGGATATGGCGGAGAACGCCTTTTCCAAAATGAAGGACCCCGAGAAAAACGAGGAAAGCCGCTCGGCTGTTCCGGAGGGACTGGAGCTTAACAGCGTGACGATAGACAGCGGACTGCTGTCGGTGGACTTCAATTCGGTGTATTATACGATGAACCCCGGTGAGGAGCTGGCGTTTAAGAGTGCCGTGGTCTATACGTTTACATCGCTGGACTTTGTGGATTACGTCTACATTACTGTGGACGGCAGTCCTCTTAAAATGACAAACGGGCAAAACCTTGGCAAGCTTTGCAGAGAGGACATAGTGATAGACGGCAATATTTCTGCCGAACCGACGAACTATGAGATACTGACGCTTTATTTCAAGAATTCCGACGATACCGGATTAGATACTGAAATAAGGGAGGTCGAGGTAAACCCGAACCAGCCTATCGAAAGGTATATCATAGAACAGCTCATAGCGGGGCCCGAGAACAGCGGCCTGAAAAATGTCATACCGTCTGACACAAAGATAAGGGATATAAGCTCGGCGGACGGTATATGCTATGTTGATCTGAGCAGCGAATTTGTGACAAAACAGCTTGGCAGCGAAAAGGACGCCATTGCCGCGGCCTACAGCATAATCAATTCACTTGGAGAGCTTGAAAGCGTCGATAGGGTACAGTTTTTGATCGACGGAGAGAAGATAGACAATTACAGAAATATAATGGACTTTAGTATGCCTATTGAACCGGATTATAATATTTCCTTTGAATAAGCGGTGATTTTATGAGGAGACCGTTTGTATGGTTTCTGATAAGCCTTGCTGCGGGAATAGCCGCGGCGGAATATACCGAAGGAGCGTATACGGCGGCTGTAGTTATTGCGATTACAGCCGCCGCTGTGGTTTTGGCGGTAAAAAACAGAATATGGGAGCCTTTATATATGCCCTTTATAGCGGTTATTGGCATCATGCTCTGCGCCCATGCGATGGCGCCGGAGGATAAGCGGGCGGAGCTTTTGGTCGGCCGGGATATAGCTGTACGGGGAACGGTCAGAGAATGGCACATCTCCGACAGCGGACGGACTGCCATCACACTTGACACGGAATATCTGACTGACGGCACGGAGCCTTGCGGGGAGAAGCTCAGGATATATCTGACGGCTGACGAGGCCGAGGTTGAGGCCGGCGACATAATAGAGGCGGATATCAGGCTGTATGCCTTTGACAGGCCGACAAATCCCTATGAGACTGATTACAAAAGGTATATGTTTTCCCTGGGTTTTGACTATTCGGCATGGTGTGAAAGCGTCAAGGTGACGGGACACAGCGATGACTTCATATACAGGATAGAGGGCGTCAGGGAACGGGTCAATGACTTCTATGACAAAAATATGCCTGAACAGGAGGCGTCCATAGCCAAGGCGCTGACAACAGGCTATAAATATGATATTGATGATGAAACCAAGTCGGCTTTCAGAAACATGGGCGTGAGCCACACACTCGCCATATCGGGACTGCATATTTCGGCGGTGTCGGGCTTCTTGTTTTATATACTGACTAAATGGCTGGGTATGAAAAAGCGCATGGCCATACCGATAGTTTCCGTGTTTCTGATATTGTATCTTGCCTTTACGGGGTTTTCTCCATCTGCGGTAAGAGCGGTCATAATGGCGGTAACGGCCTTTACGGCGCTCATACTACTCAAAAATTCAGACGGACTGAATACCGTAGCTTTCAGCGCCTTCATTATGCTGTGCGTAAACCCGATATATTTGTGGAACGTATCGTTCCGGCTCTCTTATTTGGGCATAACCGCTGTTGTATTTGCGCAAAACGTAGTGAAGGATATTAAGGCAAGGCTGGTCAGGACGGTCATATTTTCAACTATAGTATGGGCGGCGGTCACACCGATGACGATGTATTACTTTGGCGGAGTGTCTCTCTTGTCAGTGCTGTCAAATATTATCGCTGTGCCGTATATAAGCCTTGTGTCAGGGGCCGCTGTCCCTGCCGCGTTCCTGTTCTTTACGCCGCTTGGCAAAGCTGCGGCGAACGTGATGTATATACTCCTGCGTCTGTATAATATCGGTTCCAGGGCGGCAGCGCTGGGAGTGTTCTATATTGAGACGGCGAAGCCTACTGTATTTGCTGTCGTTTCGATATACATATTTATTCTGTGTGTTTTGGTATTCAGAAAGAACAGGGCCGTACTTAAATATTCGGCTGTTGCGTTTGCGGTATTTATTGCGGTCATCGCGGGAACAAATTCGCTATCTGAGCCGGAAATAATGTTTTTTGATTCGGAACAGGGCGACGCGTCGTTGATATATGTCCCCAAAGAGCTGACAGCTGTGATAGACGGAGGACCGAAGGGCGGAGCCGAGAAGTCAGTTATACCGTATCTTAAAGCGAAGGGGACAAAGGCTGATATATTGTTTATCACGCATACGGATTCGGACCATGCCGACGGCGCGATAGAAATAATAAATGAGGGACTTGCCGGGCAGGTAGTGATCTCCGACACGGAGCATACCGAAAAGCTGGACGAGGTGCTTTCAGCCGCTGACACGAAGGGCACTCCGATATTTTATGCCGCTGAGGGCGATGTGTTTGAGACGGAGGACTGCCGCATAGAGTGCCTTTATCCGACAGGAGAGAAAAGCGGGAGCGAAAACAGCGCTTCGCTGGTGCTGATGGCCGAGGTGAACGGGACAAGAATTCTTTTTACCGGAGATATTGAGGCGGAAGATGAGAAATATCTGTCGGAAAAGAATATAAAATGTGATATAATAAAAATAGCACATCATGGCTCAAAGACCTCATCAACGGAAGCTTTTATTTCGGCGGCGGACGCTGACGCGGCGGTCATAGAGGCCGCTGAGGACAATATATACGGATTTCCGCACTCTGAGGTTTTGGAAAGGCTGAAGGAATATGGAGTTGAGACCTATGTCACGGGAGAGGACGGAGCGGTGACGGTTATTTGTAATAAGGACGGTTATGAGATAAGCACGTTCAGGGGAGAAGAATACAAATGAAAAAACCGGTTTTACTGATTGTTTTGTCCGCGCTCGGTCTTACTGTCTGAGAAAACCGGTCCGCGTACAATACGGAGCCGTATATTGAGCAGGCCGCCCTTGGCGAGGACGAAAAAGAGATGCTTTTGACTGGATTTGAAGGAATAATATTATGGCAAAGCTTGATTTGAAAAACAAAATAGAAAAATGCTATCTGCTCTGCGGAGAGGACACCTTTTCAAGAAGGTCCTATGAGGACAGGATCAGGAAAAAGGTCGTGGACGAAGCAGCTGAAATGATGAACGTGTCCGTATTCAACGACGTCAAAACGACCGCCGGACAGGTCATAGAGGCGGCGGAGACATTCCCGTTTCTGGCTGACAGACGATTCATACTGGTGAAGGACTGCGGCTTTTTCTCTGAGGGAAAGAAGGCTGAAAGCGACCTTTTGGCGGAATATATCGCGAATGTACCGGATACGGCCTGCATAGTTTTCTCCGAGGAGAAGACGGACAAAAGACTTAAGCTATATAAGGCTGTGGAGAAAAACGGGGCGGTTGAGGCGTTTAACGGAATAAATGATACGGATCTGGCAACGATGATAGAAAAGAAATTTGCCAAAAACGGTATCAAGGCGCCGAAGACGATCTGCGTATATATGGTGAGAAGCACTGGCGGCGACGCCGAGCTGCTCAAGGCCGAAAGCGATAAGCTGCTTGCCTATTTGGACGGAAGGAACACGGTGACTGCCGAAGACGTAGACGCTATATGCGCGAAAAACTTCGAGACAAAGGTTTTTGACCTTGTGGACGCCATGATAGCGGGAAAGACCGAGAGGGCGCTTGAAATATACAGGAACCTTCTTATGCTCAACGAGTCGCCGCTTATGGTTCTGTCGCTTATAACAAGGCAGTTCAGGATCATACTTAAATGCAAAAGCCTTGCCGAAAGCGGTATGGGCGGAAACGATATAGCGAAGAAGATCGGAGTCAAGCCATTTGTGGCGAATGGAGCGCTCAGACAGGCAAGAAGCTTCAGCTATGACACGCTTAAGGCAGCGTTAAATAACTGCATAGAGACGGACTTTCTGATAAAATCAGGAAAAACGGAAGCCGAATCGGGAGTTGAGATGATAATAGCCGCAGGTGCATTCTAAAGGAGTTCAGAAAACGGGCCATTTGGCATATACTGTATAAATAATGTGCCGGAGCAGAGTTATGGACAGAATGAAAAGAAAATGTATTGGGGCTGTGCTTGCGGCCTTTGGCCTTGGAATGCTCATAGCCAGGTTTGTCCCGCTGTGGGGAATGATAGCGGCCATAGTTATCGCCGCGGCGGGTCTGTTTCTTCTCCTGGGAGACGACTGCTGAATGACCGATAAAAAGAAAAAAAGGTGAGATCCTGTGAGATTTCACCTTAAGTGCTTATATGAAAGGCAGCGTGCTTTTAGATAGCGCGTGTTACTTTACCGGAACGGAGGCATCTTGTGCAGATGTAGATGGATCTGATTGTTCCGTTATCATTGATTTTAACCTTTTTTACATTAGGTTTCCATGTTCTGTTGGCACGTCTGCTGACCTGGCTACGGTTGATGCTGATCCTGTGGCCGGTACGCATACCCTTTTCACAAATTTCACACTTTGCCATTTATTACACCTCCTAGTTACTATTGCGTGACATAACAAAAGTATCTTATCAGAAAAGAAGCAATTTTGCAAGAAGTTTTATCAGTTTTAATTAAAAAATTTTTAAATAGAGTAAATGGAAGTTGATTATTTGAACTTTATTATAATTGTATGAGAGTAATTTTTGAAAAATGTTTTTATTTTTCCAGAAACAGTGTTATAATATAAAAGACTATACGATTTAGGAGGTAAGAAATATGTCAGCAAAACTTGAAAATCAATACGGAACGATCTCCATTGAGAATGAAGTTATCGCAAGGGTTGCAGGCTTTACTGCTATTGATTGCTACGGCATTGTGGGCATGGCTGCTAAAAAT
>CAZBNY010000020.1:0-17149 GCA_964493235.1 uncultured Lachnospiraceae bacterium | reverse complement strand
GAGAGCATCTGCCTTACAAGCAGAGGGTCATAGGTTCGAGCCCTATAACTCCCATTTTTATTTTAACCAGCTATAAGAAGCCATCAGTTAAGATCGGCTTCTTTTTTATATAACAGCGGAAATAAATACATATTAAGGAGAGATTCATATGGTTATATTAGTCGTAGACGGACAGGGCGGCGGAATAGGCAGAGTGCTAATTGAGAAGCTGAATGCCGAGATAGGACAGGAGCATGAGATAATGGCTGTCGGAATAAACGCGATGGCGACAATGGGAATGATGAAGGGAAAGGCAAAAAACATCGCCACGGGAGAGAACGCCGTCATTTTCAACGCGAAAAGGGCGGATATTATTGTCGGAAGCATAGGGATAGTGGCGGCCAACTCGATGCTTGGCGAGCTTACTCCGGCTATGGCCAATGCCATAAGCGAAAGTCCGGCGGTAAAGGTACTTATTCCACTCAATAAATGCGGACTCAGGGTGGCGGGTGTAACGGCCGATACGCTCCCGTCGGTAATAGACGATGCTGTAAGGATAGTGAGGAGCATAATAGATAAGCAGGCAAAGTGCTGATAAACTGCGGCGAGGAGCAATGCGTAAATGGAATTTATCCTGAATTTTGACGACAGAGTAATACATTTTATAAACGATAAAATGAGAAGCAGGTCAGCCGATAGGTTTATGAGACTTGTTTCCGCAATGGGAGACAACGGGGCCATATGGCTTGGAATAGCCTTCGCGCTTATAATGATGGGCGGCAAAAAAAGAAGGGCGGGAGCGCTCATGCTCCTGTCGTTGCTTGCCGAGGCATCTGTATGCAATCTGGCCATAAAACCGGCTGTCGCGAGAATACGGCCCTACGACTATCATGGCTTTGTGATAAATATAAAAAAGCCTAAGGATTATTCATTTCCGTCCGGACACACGGCGGCGGCATTTGCGGCCGCATACAGCATGAGGCTTTCCGGGGAAAAGGGCGGCAGGGCTATGATGTACGCGGCGGCCCTGATGGGATTTTCGAGGATATATCTTCTGGTGCATTACCCGATGGACGTATTTGCCGGAGCTGTTTTGGGTATTATTTCAGCCTCGGCAGTGCATGGAGCGACACATGAAACAGAGCTGCTTCGGAAATAAGAAAACTCATTCTTATGCCGGAAAATTGGGCGCTGAAATATATTAATTTTTGAAATTAACGTATTGCAATGGGTATGCGAAAATGTTATTATTAAAATATGCTTATATAAAACTATTGGGGAAACAGATTATGTTATTATTCAGTAAGGAGGAAGATAATTATGGCAAATTTTAGTTTTAAATATGGTGACGGCCACATGGACTTTTCATTCCCTGATGAGGATATACTGAAGGTCATTGAGCCTGCACATATCGAGGTCCCCGAAGGTTCAGAGATTGATAAGATCACCGCCGCTATCGAGAATCCTTTAGGAACACCTAAACTTGAGGAAATGATCAAGCCTACAGATACAGTATGTATCCTTGTGCCCGATATGACAAGACAGTGGGGCAGACCCGCCGAGATAATGTCGGTTCTTGTTCCCAAGCTTGAGGCAATCGGCGTAAAGGACGAAAATATGCTCATCGTTTCAGCAGTAGGTACACATAAGAAACAGACTCCCGAGGAGCATGCGCTCATCGTAGGCAAGGATATTTATGACAGAATAAAGGTCGTTGACCATGACTGCGATACAAATCTCCAGCTTGTCGGAACATCTTTCAGAGGAAATGAGATCTGGCTCAACAAGACTGTTATGGGATATGACAAGAAGATCATCGTTGGCTCAACAGTATTCCATTTCCTTGCCGGCTTTGGCGGTTCAAGAAAATATGTTCTTCCCGGTATCGCCGGAAGGGATACTATTATGAACAACCATTCACAGTACTTCGCTGAGGGCGGAGTAGGCAGCGGACAGAACCCGTTCGTTGCTCCCGGAATTTATGAAAACAACCCTGTTAGCAAAGAAATGTTCCAGGCTGCTGAGTTCGCCGGAATCGACTTCAATATCACAGGAGTTGTCGGCCCTGATAAGAAGATTGCCTTCTGCTATGCCGGAGATATTCATCAGAGCCATGCCGCGGCTGTTGAGAAATGCCGTCTCTTTGACGGAGCTACCGTTGATGAGCCTGCCGAAATGGTAATCGCCTCAGGCATGGGTTATCCCAAGGACATCAACCTTTACCAGACAGCGGCTAAACCTATGAACAACTCCGTAGGCGTTATCAAGAAGGATCCCAATTCCGTAATGATAGTTGTTTCTGAGTGCCGTGAGGGTATCGGAAGCGCCGACACGGAAAGAATGCTCAATGACTTTGACAACGCCTATGACCGTGAGGTTTATACAAGAGAGAACTATACTATCGGTCTTAATGTCGCTTACTTCCTTACACAGTATGCCGAGGACTTCCATGTAATTATGGTATCTTCACTTGATCCTTCTATCTTCAAAAAGACAAAGATCCATACTGCCAAGGACGTTACAGAGGCTATTGAGCTTGCCAAGAAGCTTACAGGCAAGGAGCATCTTAAAACATATATCATGCCTTACGCGGCAAGCACCTGCGGTTCTGTGAAAGCATGATAAAACAATTTTAAAAATATACTCGTATAATATGCAAAAAACAGATACCGTTTCGGTGTCTGTTTTTCGTAATTCACTTTTATTGACAAACAGTTTGATAATAGAGTATCATTATAATGACATAGGGTAACTTTACTATAAAATAAGGAGGAGTACAAAATGGCTAAATATACCTTTAAGTACGGCACGGGCGAGATCGACTTTGAGTATCCCTCAGAGGACGTTATCAAGGTCCTTGAACCGGCCGAGCTTGAAAAATCGACTAAGACAGAAGAAGAAATAATCAGAGACGCTATTGAGAACCCTATTGGCACACCGAAGCTTGAGGAGATCATCAAACCCGGTCAGTCGGTATGTATCGTTGTTCCCGATGTTACAAGGGCGTGGGCAAGACCTTCCGTTATCGTTCATATTCTCGTTGAGAAGCTTGAGAAGATCGGCATCAAAGATGAGGATATACTTTTCATTTCAGGTGTTGGTACACACAGACTCCAGGAGGAGGAAGACTTTGAGAACCTCATCGGTAAGGATTTCTGCGCCAGATTCAAGCATCAGAACCATTACTGCGACAGTGAGGACTTTGTAAACTGCGGAACAACATCAAGAGGAAATGTTGTTGAGATCAACAAATTCGCTATGGACTGCGACCACAGGATCCTTGTAGGTGGTATTGTATTCCACTTCCTTGCCGGCTTTGGCGGCGGAAGAAAGATGGTGCTTCCCGGAATTTCGAGCAGAAATACGATCAACTACAACCATAAACTTTACTTCAAACCGGGTCCGGCAGGAAGCGGCGCGGTCGAGACCTGCGCTAACGGCATCACAGACGGCAACCCTGTACATGAGGATATGCTTGAGACGGCTAAGCTTGCTAAGATCTCGTTCATCGTTAACTCAGTAGTTGACAGAACGAATACTATAGCCGCTTGTTTCGCCGGAGACCTTGAGCAGGCTCATAAGGTAGGCTATGAGTTTGTTAAGAAGCTTGACGGTGTTAAGATCAACGAAAAGGCTGACCTTGTTATCGCTTCTGCCTGCGGATACCCCAAGGATATCAACTTCTATCAGACAGGCGCTAAATCATTATTTAACGCTATCGGCGCTGCTAAACCTGATGAAGGCGTTGTAATCATCGTATCGCAGTGTTCAGAGGGCTGGGGCAACCCCGATACCGAAAAATTCGCTATGGAGTTTGACAATATGCTCGACAGGGAGATTTTCCTGAGAGATAATTTCGGTATCGGCAGATACGTTGGCTACAGAATTTTCGAGGCCGCTACACAGGTCCATTTTATCATAGTTTCCGATATGGAGCCTGAGGGATTCAGCAAGACTGATATTATCCCTTGCAAGACTATAGAAGAGGCTATCGCTAAGGCTCACGAGATTACGGGTAAAGAAAAAATGTCAACATACATTATGCCTTTCGCGGCCAATACAATGGCAAGTACAGATCTTTAAGCCGAAAACGGGTTTTCGGCTTGATTGCCGGCTGATATTAGGCATTGTTTACGCATGGAAGTCAATTCCATGCGTATTTTTAGTGGACGGAATTATTCAAGAATGAGTGAAATTTGATCAGGAGCATATTTCACAACGGAGGAGCGGCGGCTTAAAAAGCTGCCGTTTTTTAATGCCGCGGCATAATGCTCCTGTGCGGTAGAGTATTACAAGAATTTGATAGACAGCAGCCTTGCTATTCCGTAAAAATAAAGGGGAATAGAAATAGTTGGAAAACATGATATACTTAACCAAAGTAACCGGGAGACAAATCGGGAGTTGTAGAGAGGTTAAGAATAAATTTATGCTGAGTAAGATGACTGTTTTCAAAATAGACGACAGAGGAAGCGAAGCGGCCCTGAGCCCGACAATATTGTTTTTAGTTTAGTTTTTCATAGGACTGATTTGGCCGTTGAGCTGCTGATTTAGAAATTTTAGGCGTTTTATTGTAAAAGAAATGAAAATTATTTTTAAGATCTAAAAGCCGGATTTATGCTATGATATAAGCGGAATATAACTAATATGAATTTTATGGGGTGGATTTGATGAAGAAAATATCGCTTGTTGTTACGGCGGCGCTGCTTTGCCTGGGAATAATTTCATGTTCTTCCGATACCGGTACTAAACCGTTTGAGGGGCTTACCGCTGATGAAATTGTCTCTGTATCGGTAAACTGCACTCCGCCGGATAAAACTGCCGAGACTGACGATGAGGATAAAATCGCCGAGCTTGTAAAGCTGCTGAATAAGCAGACCGTATATGGTGAGGACGAGAAGGAGTACGCCGGTCAATCTGTGGAATTTATACTGCATAGAACTGACGGGACCGATACAAAAATAAACGCCTACAATCCCCAGCTTATAATAGACGGAGTGAGATATACGGCTAAGAGTGAGCCATGCGAGGAGCTGAGCAAGCTGGGCAATACATGGATCGAGGAGCTTCCGCAGGAGCATAGGCCGATAGAGGAAATCCGGGAGATTTTGGCATCATATCCTGACGATTATGAGAACATAATCAAAACAGACTGCTATGTAATATCAAACATAGAAGAGATAACTAATCAGGAACTGTATGACGAGTTTGTGAAAAATGTAAGCGAAGGCATTGCCGATGAGATAACGATCGTGAGGTTTACTTCAGAGGGAGACCCGATATATAAATATCTTTTCTACAACGGGGAGAGCTTCTACTGTGTAAACGACATTTCAAGAGACAATTTCAAAGGAAATGCGGACAACTATACCGAGTATACATATAAATATTTTATACACAGAGAAAGCGATGGCCTTCCTTACGCCTTTCTTGTAAACGACCCTGATATAACGTCCTATGAGCAGGCGATAGCCGACGAAAGCATAGATTGTTTGTGGTTATTTTAAAATTTTATCTAAAGGGTAAATGCTGTTGATTTTACGATTTGACGTATTGCGGAGGTGCTATGGCTAAAAAAGGCGGAGGCGGAAAATGAACGCTTTAATTTAAAACATAGATAAACTTCATACAACGGAAATAGGAAAAGAGAGGATCAAAAGGAACCTTCAAATCGAAACGGAGGACGTTGTCCAATGATGCAGAACACAGCGTAAAAGGGTTGTCTTTGGGTATGGTTTGAGACCAAAGCTTATTCAATGGCTTTATCAGGACAGGCCATTTATGATCGGGGTATTTATGCTTATATAATTGATGAGTATATTTCAAACATGGAACAACACATAAGCCGAAAGGCAATAAAAGGAAAGCAGGAAAGCATGGCTTGAGACCAAAGCTTTTCCTGCTTTTTATTCAATGGCTTTATCAGGACAGGCCATTCATGATCAGGGAATTTACAACAATAACAAGAAGCACGAGTACGACCACGATCACCATCATAAGACGGCGGGCCTTTTTATCGTCGCTTACACGCTCCTGCTCTATTGTCTCGGCAAGCTCCTTTGTCGCCTTATGTATTTCCTCGACCTCAGGCAGGCACTTATTCTCCTTTAAAGATATTTGGGCGAGCTTGAATATATTGACGTCTCTCTTATATCTGACGCGGTCTACCCTGGGCAGACGGTCAACCTTTCTGAAGTATTCCAGTACCGATTTGATATAATCCAAATAGGCGTAATTAATGTCGATATTGTTAAGCAGCTTTCTGTTTTCTATCTCCAGCTCCATGAAGTAGCTGAACTCCATACAGTTGTCAACATAGACAATATAAGCCGCACGCACGTCCTTTTTGGTTCCGGGATTCATTCCGTTTACCTTATCGTTAAAATCTTTGTCAGGCTTTGCGGCAAGGGTGATTATCCTGATCGCGTCCTCCTCGGATTCTACCACCTCAAGGGCCTGATTTGTCTTAAGGGTAAAGGCCCTGACATTTTCAAGTCCGTCCTTGTAGAGCCTTGCCAGCCCCTCTCCGAACAGGCACAGCGCGGACAAGCCGCCTTCGTTTGCCGTTTTGAAGATATTTTCGGCTTCCTCGTATTTTCCCTCGTCAAACGCTTTGAAACCGTCCTCGATCGCTTTTTCAATTTCCTCGGCACTGATCGTTAAAGCCTCAGACTGTTCTTCCATAATATTATATCCCCCTTGCTTTGATTTTTTGATTATATCATGTGTTCCAGATAGGAGCGCATCATGCTCTCCCATTCGTCTTTGTCGGAAACGCTTTCCTCCATATTCTTTATGTAAGCCTTCTCAGCCGGGCCAAGCATATCTATCTGTTCCGGTGAGTCTATGTAAAAACGCCTTCTGGCAAGCTGATACCGGCGCTGGATATTTTCGGGCAGTGAAAGATAGCTGTCGATCACGGAAAGCATTTCCTCCCTGTCGTCCTTTACAAGTCCGTAAATGTCAAGCAGATTGATAATATGGTCGCTTATTATGTAGGTGTTGATGGCCTTAAGGTTTTCTATAAATGACCTCAGCTCCTCGACCTTCTCGTTTTCAGTGCAGTTGATGAAGTCCCCTCGCTTTTCCATTTCCCGGAGCATTGAGCCCTCCTTAAGGACAAAGCTCCTGAGCCTTACGTATTCCGGCTCTATATCATTTACGACGGCAGCGGTCTCTATGGCGTTACGGGCGTTGCCGTTTTTACCTCCGTTGCCGGGCATATAGAACAGATTCATTGTTATGCCGGCGTCTTTGAGCTTATGTCCGGCCTCAAGCTCCTGTTCCACGGTGAAGCCCTTATTTATCAGCTTAAGCGTTTTGGCCGAGCCTGTCTCATATCCGCAGTGGATCATGTTGAGTCCGGCCTCCCTAAGCTCCTTGAATTCCTCGGCGGATTTTCCGCAAAGGGTATCGGCCCTGCCGTATGAGGCAATTATTTTAAGCTCGGGTATACGAAGCCTTATCCGCTCAAGTATTTCAAGCAGCTTATCGGTTTTAAGCACCATTGTATTGCCGTCCTGCAAAAACATGGCCTCCATATCGCCGTTGGCTATCCAGTTGAAGACCATAGCGTAGCATTCCTTTTCCTGAATGGTGGAAAGGGAGGAATACTCACGGTTGAGCTGCTCCATGTCAAATCTGCCGTCAACGACATGACTAAGTACCCTTTCCTTTATATATCCGATGTTGTCTATTTCCTCAAGTATTTGGCTGTTGGGTCTTGTCCTGAACTGATGGCCCTTGTACAGCATACAAAAATGGCATTTGTTCCAAGGGCAGTTCTCCGTAACTCTCAAAAGCAGGCTGTGTCCGTGCATTGGCGGCCTGTAAACTCCTGTCTCAAATACTTTCATCTGATTCTCCTTTATTTTTTATATCTTTACAGAGGTTTCTTCAAGTATACCATAAGTCCGCCGGTGTATCAAATAATTCCTGTTTTCGGCCGGCGGGTGCCGATAAAGCTGATATAGGAGGGATAGAACGCTTTCTGAGATCCGAGAGTGGATTTTTCGCGCTTTTCGTAAAAAGCAACGGATCTAAGGTGGCTTGGCTTAAGAAAACAAATTAACGTATTGTATTTCGAATACCTGCGATTGAAGCATTTGTTATTTTTATGTTTTCCTATGACATCGGCCATTAAAAACCCGTTGCTTATATGTCTGTTTGTATTCTCCAAGCTCCTGATTTTGACTAAGCGTATCGGCTTATAAAAAATCCTCTCTTATCGGTGAGAATATGTCGATAGCTACAAGCTCCTCATCGAGAGTGTTTATTACCGAATGTTCAGCGTTTGAGGGGAAAAGCGCGAGTCCGCCGGCCCTCAGGTGCTGTTTTGCTCCCTCGGTGATCACATCGCATTCGCCTGACACGACATACAGTATCTGCTCATGAACGTGCTTATGAGCGGAAACGACAGCCTTAGGCTTAATGGCGTTTCTTACAAGCATGACATTTTCGCCGGTGAAAATTTTTCTGTCCATCAGGTCAAGGTGGATAGTTTCGATGCTGTCCCAATCTGTGAATAGATCCATAGTAAAACCTCCTGATCATTTAATGATGGTTACATAGTCGGCCTTCCTGGCGGCAGGCGAGGGAATTTCTTTGGCGGCATAGCCGAGAACGCAGTTTCCTACGCCGATATAATTTCCCTCGATACCCCATTTTTTCAAAAGAGCCTTTCCGTCCTCTCTCTCAAAAGTCTCCTTCGCCCTGTGGATCCAGCAGGAGTCAACGCCTATGCTTGCGGCGGCATTCATCAGGTTGCTCATTACGCAGCTGCCGTCATATACAGCCGTAGGTCTGTCAGCGTCGGCAAGTACGACAATAACAGTTGACGCGCCGTAGAAGGGCGCATATCCCTCTTTGCCGAATATCTCAGCGTTGATCCTCTCAAGCTCGGCAACGTCCTCCTTATTCTGTACGGCTATCATTATGGGACTTTGGGCGCCCTTGCCCGTCGGCGCCCATGTTCCCGCGTCAAGAATAGTCTCAAGCTCCTCGTCCGTAATAAGATCAGGCTTGAAAGCTCTGCAGCTACGGCGCTTCTTTAATGTATCAAGTGTCTCGTTTTTGATCATGTTAAAACCTCCTTATTATTCAACGGCCCTTACCCCCGGCTTTATCGCTCCCTTGTCACAGCGGTTGCCCCAGGAGTCGATAAGTACGCCGTCTCGATATACACAGATTATCTCACAGTTATTGGGACACCTTCCGCAGTTTACGTCCCTTGTCTTAAATTCCATATCCTCAACGGAAAAGTCGAATGCTCTGCGCTTGCTGCTTCTTCCGGCAAGGATAGCGACGCCGAAGGCTCCCATAAGATGACCGTTCTCATCTACGATTATCTCACAGCCAAGAGCGTCCTCAAAGGCCTTGGTAACACCTATATTTTTGCTTACGCCGCCCTGGAACACTACAGGCGGGACGATCTTTTTGCCCTTGCCGACGTTATTAAGATAGTTATTGGCTACAGCCTTGCAAAGACCGGCGATGATGTCCTCCTTGGGGTGGCCCATCTGAATTTTATGAACGAGGTCCGATTCGGCAAATACGGTGCATCTGGCGGCTATCTGGGTCGGATGCTTTGAGGTAAGCGCTATCTGGCCGAATTCCTCGACCTCAATGCCAAGACGCTTGGCCTGGCTGGAGAGGAATGAGCCTGTTCCGGCGGCGCAAAGGGTATTCATGGCGTAGTCAACCGCAACGCCGTTTTCAACAAGTATTATCTTAGAGTCCTGTCCGCCGATCTCTAAAATCGTTCTTACATTCGGGTGGAGCGTCGTGGTTCCTACGGCGTGGGCCGTAATCTCGTTTTTGACCATTGTGGCACCGACCATCGCTCCGACAAGGTTTCTCGCGCTTCCCGTAGTACCGGTAGCGACTATTTTATAGTTTTCCTTGTCAAACTGTTCCTCAAGTATCCCCAGCAGTCTTTTGGCCGAGCCAAGGGGATTTCCCTCGGTCCAGATATATGAGCTGGCAAGTATGTTGTTTTTTTCGTCTATGATAACTCCCTTTGTAGAAATGGAGCCAATATCAATTCCAAGATATGCTTCCTTCAATTAGATAACCTTCTTTCTCATGCTTATCATATCGTAAAAGGCCTCGAGCCTTGTGTCAAGTCCGGTGTCGCTTGTCTGTGAATCATAGGTGAGATAAAGCACAGGCATTTTGTAGTCAGAGCTTATGTTCTGTAAAACCGGCATTATATCTATCTCCGGAGTACAGCCGGCGGATTTTATATGAACTACTCCGTCAAAGCCGCTTTCGGCATAATGCTTGGCGCACCATATATTGGCTGTTGAGGTGGGGCCCATCGAATATTTGCAGTAGTCAGAGGTTTCGACAGCGAGATTTTTTTCCTTGTAGTGTATATTGCGGGTGGTAACGTTCAAATATCTATGGACCTCAACGCCCATGTCAGCCAGCTTTTGCTGGACATTCAGATTTGAAAACGGATCCATGACTGTGAAATATTCGCCGATAAAGCCGACTCTCAACGGTTTTTCAGGCTTATCAAGGGGTATCTCGCCGACGCTCTTTTTGAATGCGCTGTAGGCGGCATCTATATTTTTTCTGGACGAAGCCGTTTCCATAGAGGCGAGAAGTTTTGCGCGGAGCTTTTTATAGCTGCCCTTATTCACCTCAAAGCCGCAGTTTTTGTAATAAATGCTTTCAGCCTCGTCAAGATTCTCAACCATTTTTATTGCGTCCGCAAACGCCTTAGCCATTTTGGAAAGAGAAGCTTTGGGATTGATACGCTTAAGCGCCTTTAAGTAGTCTCTGCTTTTTCCGGTGCTGTATTCCGAAAGGTTGATAAAATCAAATTCATAGCCCATATCTCTTAAGATCTGTTCTTGAAGTTCGCCGTAGTAGCCAAGTCGGCAGACTCCCATTGACATAACAAGGGTATCAGCTCCGGCTTCCAGAGCATCCATCATGCTGCCGAGGGTGCTCTTGAACGGCGTGCATACAAAATCGGGACTGTTTTTGGCGCCCCTGTCCATTGTGCGGACAGTCATTGTGGGAGCCATTATATACTGGGCCTCAAGTCCCTGCTCAACAAAATATTTGAGCGCGTAGTTGTAATGGTTGAATTCCGGAAACGATACCTTTTTCTTTGACTGCATTACAGATCGCCTCCTTTAAATCTCAAAATATCTATAAAGCTTTCCAGACGTGTCTCAAGCCCAGCCGTTCCGTCCTGATCGTCAAGTACGATATTAAGTATAGGAAGTCCGGAAAAGCGTCTTATTATCATTTCGTTTACCATAGAATCAGGGCCGCAGGGGAAGGCGGAAAGCAGAATTATTCCGTCTATCTTTTTACGGTTTATATTAAGGCTTCCGACAATTTCTCTGCTGAATTCCCATTTGAGGGTAGGGGAGACCTTGACACTCTGCTTTATGGCGTCTTTTCTGTCAACCACGTCGGCATAGATAGGTACAACTCCCATTTTCTTAAGATAGGAAGTAACGGGCTTGCCGATATAGGCGTCCTGCTCAACATAGCTGTGGGAAGCGATAAGTATTTTAAGGCCGGGTTTCTTGAAAAGGGCCTCCTGAGCCTTGACCTGATTCTTTAGAAAATCGGCCTCGGCCTTTTTGGCTGTCTTATATGCAGAAATGGCCTCTTTTTTAGTATAACCAAGTTCCTCGCCAAGGCCGATAAAGGCTTTTTCCTCGGTGAGGTTTTTCAGCTCGTCCAGGTCATAGGATATAAATTTCTGACCGCTTTTTCTGAACACGTTGCAGGTCATATCATAAAGAGCCTCAAATTTTGTACACATATTGCGTTTAAGGCCAAAGTTGCTTATTCGGGGCACAAGAATGTAGTCGCATTTTCCTATGAGTGAATTTACGTGTCCCATAAATATTTTTGTGGAAAGGCAGGCTTCGTCGATGGAGCGGGCCGTGCCCTCCTTTATCATTTCCTTATTTGTCGGCTCACTGACTATATATTTAACGCCCAGTTCGGTAAAATAACTTTTCCAGAGTATTTCATACCGATAATAGAGCATGGCGCGCGGAAGACCGACAGTTATTCTGCCGCGGGTCTGATTTGCTGAACTGATTTTTTTCATTTGATTACCTCTTTTATATAATTGAGCCTGAACTCGATTTGGGCTTTTTGTCTACAGAGGATTATAGCATATTTTTTATGAAGTGCCAAATTAAATAAAGGTTTAAAAAATATTTGCATAAATTTTTTGGTTTTATGGAATTTATGTGTTATAATACTACCAGAGAGGTGGTATTTATGAAGGTTTCCACTAAGGGACGGTATGCATTGAGGGTTATGATCGATTTGGCGGAGCATAATAACGGTGAATATATAACGCTTAAGGAAATTGCCTTGAGACAGGAAATTTCGGAGAAGTATCTGGAGAGTATTATTTCGTCTCTCAGCAGGGCCGGATTCGTTATCGGCCTTAGAGGTAAGGGCGGCGGATATAAGCTGACGAGAAAGCCGGAGACATATTCGGTCGGCTCAATATTGAAGCTTACTGAGCGTTCACTGGCGCCGGTGGCCTGTCTTGACTGCAATAGGGACGGATGCAGCAGAGCTGCTGAGTGCAAGACCTTGCCAATGTGGAAAAAATTAAACGGGATAATTGATAATTATTTTGAGAATATAACACTCGAACAGCTTGTAAACAGAGAGATCAAGTAATAAGACAGCGGCATAGAACCAGTCTTGCCGCTGTGAGAGTATTATCTTCGTCAAGGTTCTGATCTTTACGAGTATAAACAGATGTATGGACAAAGAGTTCTCATGGCATTATACCATGAGAGCTCTTTATTTTACCTATTAAAAATCCTATTGTTTTGTCTTCCGGTTTTTTATATATTTATTCTTTTGAGTCTATAGAGGGGAATACTTTTGTCTATCTCCTCTGCCTTTAGTATAAAATTGAAAATACCCTTTGAGGTCGATAAGGAAAAATCCCTTTCAGGGCATTGCTCCTGATTATCCGGCCTGAAAAAACGCCTTCCCTCCAAATCACGAAGACGCTTGAGCCGGCTGTCTATGTCATACTCCTCGCCGTTTAACAGAGCGCGTATGTATTCAGCGCACCATGTATCCTCCTCGGTAGGCTCCAGAGCCGCATTGCCCATACATACGATGGACACGACAGATGGATCCTTCCGCTTTATATAACGGACAACGGCATAGACATTGACAAAGGACGCCGTAATTATCTCATCGGCGTTTACGGCATTGACTATGCCCTGTGTACCGGCGCTGGTAGTGTGGACAACATTTTTGCCGGTGAAATCGGTATTTTCAATATTAGCGGGAGAATTGCCGTAGTCGAAGCCGGGAATTATGACCTCGCCGCGCTCCCCCATAAGTATACAGTTTTTTAGATTGTTTTTAAGGCCGAAGGCCGTTTCGACCTCCCCGACGGGATAGATCGCCTCGGCCCCGTTATTCATAACAAAGCAGGCCGTGGTAAAGGCCCTGAATACGTCGATAACGACGGTGAGTCCTCTTGCCTGCCTCGCGCCTTCTGTAAGCTGTAAAATATTTATGTCCATTACTTCAATATGTCCTTCAAAAAGCTTGTCGCGCCAAAACGCTCGTCAATTCCAAGATACTCGGCTATCGTGGCTCCTAAGTCGGCAAAGGTTTTTCTTACGCCGAGATCAACGCCTTCCTTAACATTTTTGCCGCATACAAGAAGGGGAACATACTCCCTCGAGTGATCGGTGCTGGGCGTTGTAGGGTCGCAGCCGTGGTCAGCGGTAATAAAGAGAATGTCCTCGTCCTTCATCGCCTCCCTGATCTCGGGCAGCTTGCTGTCGAAGTACATGACCGCTCCGGCGTAGCCCGGAACATCGTTTCTGTGGCCGTAGATCATATCGGTATCAACGAGGTTTGTGAAAAGCAGTCCCTCGAAATCCTTTTTAAGGTATTCGATAGTCTTGTCGATGCCGTCGTTGTTGTTGGTCGTATGGTCAGTAACGGTCATTCCTCTATGTTCAAAGATGTCCTCGATCTTACCGATAGCGGCGACGGTCATTCCCTTTTCCTTTATAAGATCAAGCACCGTCGTTGATGTGGGAGCAAGTGAGAAGTCTTTTCTTCTTTCTGTCCTTGTGTAATTGCCGTTGCCGTTTCCGACAAAGGGTCTTGCGATAACTCTCGCTACAGCGTAATCGCCTGTGAGTATCTCTCTGGCGGTCTCGCACATCTTGTAAAGCTCGTCAACGGAAATAACGTCCTCGTGGCAGGCGATCTGGAAAACCGAGTCGGCGGACGTATAGACGATAGGATAGCCTGTCTTTACGTGCTCATCGCCCAGCTCATTGATTATAGTTGTACCGGACGCCGCGCAGTTGCCAAGGGTCTTTCTGCCGATGGCGGCCTCAAATTTATCCATTACCTCCTTGGGAAAGCCTGTGTCGGTAAAGGTGGGGAAGGGGTTTTCCGTAACGATACCGGCTATCTCCCAATGACCTGTCGTTGTGTCCTTGCCGTTTGATGCCTCGAACATTTTTCCGTAGCAGCCCTTAGGACTGTCTACCTTTCCGAGTAGCTCAATGTCCTCGCCCTGAATGTTGCCAAGACCGAGAGAAGCCATGTTGGGAACATTGAAGTCGGGATAATTCTTTTTGATATTTACCAGGGTGTTGGAGCCTTCGTCTCCGTATTTGGCAGCATCGGGAAGCTCGCCGATGCCAACGCTGTCCAAAACTATTATTGCAGCTCTTTTCATAGTGTTTCCTCCTACTTTATTATATCCAGTATAAGCTTTGCCTTTTCAGGCTGTTCTTTTTTAATTGTTACCGCGTTTTTAAGGTATTCCGCCGCTGACAGGCATTTTTCCCCGGACGATGAATATATCTCAGCTATGGGATCGCCCTTTTTAACAGTGTCCCCGATACGTACCGTCATTATTATACCGGCTCCAAAATCTATGCTGTCTGCCTTTGAGGCCCGGCCGGCGCCTGTCTCCAGTGAGGCGCGTCCTATCTCGGCGGTGTTCATCGAGTAGATATATCCGTCCCTTTCGGCGCAGACGACCTCTTTCTCAGCCGAAATGGGAAGGAGAGAGTAATCGTCAATGATACGTGGATCGCCGCCCTGCTGGATAAGCAGCTCACGGAATTTTGCTATGCCCTTGCCGTTTCTGATGTTCTCAAGCAGCTTTGCCTTTCCGTCCTCTACGCTGTCGGCGGCCTTTGCGCTGATAAGCATATACGCGCCCAGGGTGAGGGCGACCTCGAGCAGATCTCCGCCGACATTTCCCTTGAGGATCTCCATTGCCTCTATTACCTCAAGCGAATTGCCGATGTTCATGCCGAGGGGCTGATCCATGCCGCTGATTACCGCCGTTACCTCTCTGCCGACAGAACGGCCGATGTCAACCATTGTTTTTGCCAGAGAAACAGCGGAATCATAATCCTTCATAAAGGCTCCGCTGCCGCATTTTACGTCAAGAACGATAGCGTCGGCTCCCGCGGCTATCTTTTTGGACATTATACTTCCGGAAATAAGAGGGATATTCTCGACCGTTCCGGTAACGTCCCTGAGAGCGTAGAGCTTTTTGTCAGCCGGCGTGAGATCGTCGGTCTGGCTCATAAGCACGATGCCGCTTGTTTTAGCGTATTCAAGGGCCTGCTTTTCCGACACGTCGATCCTGAAGCCGGGGATAGATTCCAGCTTATCCAGAGTTCCGCCAGAGAAGCCAAGACCGCGACCGCTCATCTTAACTACGGGGATGCCGCAGCTCGCTACAAGAGGGGCGAGTATGAGAGTCGTTGTGTCCGCCACGCCTCCGGTGGAATGCTTGTCAACCTTGATGCCGTCAATTGATGATAGATCGAATGTAGAACCCGAATGGGCCATTGCAAGTGTAAGCGCAGAGGTCTCCTCACTATCGAGATTTTGAAAGTATATAGCCATAAGCATGGCCGATACCTGATAGTCAGGTATGGACGAGTCGGTTACGCCGTTTATAAAGAATTCTATTTCGTCCTTAGTCAGCTTTCCGCCGTCACGTTTTTTGATGATTAAATCAACGATATTCATTTGCATACCTCCTTTGCATATTTTATATAAGTATAACATAACGGAAAGTATTCTTCCACAAAAAGTATTTTCAATGAGGATTTAATTCTCCCTTAATCTTTTATTTGGAATTTTTTTATTTTTTGTTCATAATTTATACACATAATCATAGTATAGTATAGATGTATTAAAGATAAACCTTTGATACATACAGGAATTGCCCCGTTTCTGTATAATACCCCCTTTAATTTAAAACTGTTTGCAAAAAAACCGCCCGGATCTCTTCGGGCGGTTTTTCCTGTCAGGAATATTTAAATCTGATGCGAAACAGGTCGATCCTGTAATTATCTCACTTCCGTACCGCCCCACTCGACAACGGTAAAGCCGGTGCGCTCAAAGGGCGTTATTTCCTGTTCCTCGATCTCGATAGGCTCGCCGATCTCCTTCCATGCCATGAATACCCTAAGAAGGCTGTCAGGCTCAGGAGAGACAGTCAGTCTGGCGTTTTCGGTATAAATGCCCGACTGGAAAGAAATCAGATTATATCTGTTTCCTTCCATCTTCGGCAGCCAGTAGACGATAAACTCATTGTATTCCCTTGGGGTAAGACCCATTTCGGAAAGCGTATTCCGCAAAAACTCAGCCGTATCCTCGCCCTTTACAACAAAGCCCTCGGAAAAGTCGTAGTCTATATCGGCCTCGCCCTCCCAAAACAGATAGGAATATTCCTTGCCGTCGGCGTCAAACAGCGTTCCGTCAGGCTCGGCAGTGACAGTCCAGCCGTCGTCGTATTTCGGATAGGTGGTCGTAAGTGTGCCGCTGTAGTCCAGATTTACGCTGACTGTGGTCTCCTCCTCGGGATAGAGGTAGATGACAGGCTTGGCGCTCATCTCGTTTCTAGCGTGACAGCCGCATGAGAAAAGGACCGGAACCGCTAAAGCCAACAATAATAATTTCTTCATAAATATCACTCCTCTTTAGATAGTTCCTTCCAACTTGATTTTAGCATGATAAAGCGCGAGTTACAATGGTCTTAAGAATATTGACAGATATGACAAACTTATTTCGCAACATCGAGATTAATTTATTGAGCGAAGGCAAAAAATGTGTTATGATTAGTTATTAGCGAAATAATAGAATTTTTTAGGAGGAA
>CAZBNY010000019.1:0-17362 GCA_964493235.1 uncultured Lachnospiraceae bacterium | reverse complement strand
TTATCGATTCGGCGCTGCCTTTGAGTATCGGTATGGGAAACTAGATTATGCCTATATGGGGTATTCCCGCTGCCGTCCAAGACGTCGCTGCCGACTATCTCAGGCATCGCCTTGCCAAGGCTCATGCCAAGTATTGCCGCCGTATTGGCGATAAGTCCAAGCGGCAGGCTTTCATCTATTACAATTACGCATTTTTCGTTCTGAATGTCCATTTATATTTCCTCTTTTCCTCTGGATCTTGTCTGGGATATTATAAGTCCCGCAAGGGTAAGTATCGTGCCGACAGCAGACGCCGCCGTAATCTTCTCGCTGAGTATCAATGCCGAGGTAACGACGGTCACGACAGGACTTATATAGATATATACGCTGGTCTTTACCGGGCCGAGAAGCTTGACCGCCAGGTTCCATGTCACAAAGCATAAAGCCGACGCTCCGAAACCGAGATACAGCAGGTTTAAAATATTGACCCTGTCCGAAAGCGCGCTCATATTGAAATTAGCGCCGAAAATAAACAGTGAGGGGACAAGGAAAATGATCCCGTAAATAAATGTCCGCCTTGTGGTCTGTATAGTGTTGTAGCCGTAGGTGGAGATCTTTCTTGTGAGCGTGGAATAGCAGGCCCAAACGAAGGCCGCCGAAAGAGTCAGCAGGTCGCCCAGCGGATTGAGCTGCGTTTTGGCGGAGTTAAAGCTGATAAAGCATATACCGGCCATTGATACGGCAAAGCCTATAAAGAAGTTTGCCTTTGGTCTTTCATTTCTCCAATTGAGCAGAGCCGTAAAGAACGGAGCCGCCGAAATTATGACGCCCACATTGGAGGCCGTCGTATATGTAAGGGCGATATTCTCCATCAGATAATAGAGGCATACACCCGTAAGTCCGGCCAAAACAAAGGTAAACTCCTGTTTCCTGTCGGTCAGGCGCAGTCTATGCGGGCAGACGAGGGTGAGTGCCAAAAGTCCCATCAAAAACCTTATGAAAAGTATTTCCACAGGGTCAAAGGACAAAAGCAGTATTTTTGTGGATATAAATGTCGTTCCCCATATAAACACCGTTATGAAGGCCAAAAGATGACCCTTTGCATTTGTATTTTCCATTTGTGTTCTCCTTATCATTGCAAAAAAATTTCTCTGTAGGCGCCAGGCGTAAGGCCGATAAACATATTGAAAAAGGCCGTGAAATGGCTCTGGTCGGAAAAGCCTGTCCGAGCGGCGGCCTCTATGGGCATAACGCCCTTCTCCAGCAGATTTTTAGCCTCGTTTATACGGACGGTCTGCAAATATCGGTACGGTGTTACTCCCTTTGATTTTGTAAAGCATCTCAGAAGGGTGGATTTGCTGAGACCGCAGTGACGGCATATCTGCTCGAGCGAGATATGCTCGGAGTAGTTTTGCCGCATGAATTCGCAGGCGGTCTCTATCTCGCCGATACATTCGGGCGGAGCCGTATCCGTCGGGCGGCTGTAGCCCTCGATAAGCAGAGAGATCATAAGAAACAGATACTCCTCCTTCTCAAACTCGGTAGACCCGTCCATTATCATTTTGTGAAGCGGAATAAGGTAGCAGGCCAGCTTTTCGTCTTTAATGACGTTTTCGCTGAATACCGGCAGCTCGGCCTGGTCTGTCACTTCCTCGGCCAGCTCCTCCATCGTTTCCTTAGATATGTTAAGTCCCATGTAGTTAAGCGGCCTTTCGTCGGTCTGCTCGCAGGAATGGCTGTCGCCGGGGTTAAAAATAATAATATCTCCCGATGAGCTGTGATATTCCCTGTTCCTGCATATGAGTGAGCGGGAGCCGCTTTCTATATATCCGATCACATAGTGCTCGTGAAAGTGGTTAGGGAACGGCTGTGTTATATTCTCAAAGCGGTAAGCCTCTATTTTCAGTTTTTCGTCATAGCATATTGTTCGTACTTCCTTCTGCATGGCTGTCCTCCCGAATAAGTCAGTGTGCAGACCGTTGGGTTCCGGCGGTGTGAGGACTGACAACGGTCTGATTGCCTTAACTGACATATCTATTGTACTATAAATTTTCAAATATGGCTTGTAAAATATCTTCAAAAATAAATTATTGACATACGTTGAATATCCGGGTACATAGATGCTCAGAGGAGGTCTTGACATGGAAATCGATAAGAGATTGACCGGCGTAGAGGGTTATGCTGAGGCCAACGGGATAACCTCCGTTTACAACAGGGACTTTAAAGCTGTATACGGACTGAGCAATGTTGAAGGTGTAAAGTCGGTAAACATAGTTTTGGGCGGCTATACGCCGGGCGGATATGTTATACTGGCGGAAATACTCATGGACGTGGACAGCGAGGGATTTTTCTTCGACTCCACGGTAATGGCTAATGTTGAGTTTGACCCCGACGATTGGCCGAATGTGCTGGCGGCATACGGATATGACGAAAACGGTGAGATAATATATTCCGAAAATATAGTAGGACAGCAAATATTTGACTCCGGCGGCAATTTGATATATAGTGATTTCGATGAACCGCGAGGAGTTGAAGCCATTGAGTAAAAATATTTCATTATATATACACATACCGTTTTGCGTAAGGAAGTGCCTGTACTGCGATTTTCCGTCCTTCGCTCTGCCCGAGAGCTGCTATGAGGACTATGTCAAAGTCTTATGCAGAGAGATAGAGGAATACGCGGCGGATTTCAGAGGAATGAAAGTCAGGACAATTTTTTTCGGTGGGGGCACGCCTTCGGTACTTCCGCCGAGGCTTTTAGGCAGGATAATGGACACGATAATGAGTAAATTCGACGTTGACTCGGACGCTGAAATATCCGTTGAGACGAACCCGGGAACTCTGGACATGAAAAAGCTTACGGAAATGAAAAGTATGTATTTCAACCGTCTGAGTATGGGACTACAGGCGTGGCAGGACAGACTGCTGAAAAAGATCGGCAGGATACATACCGCCGACGTTTTTGAGACAAACTATTTGCAGGCGAGGGACGCCGGCTTTAAGAATATTAATGTTGACCTGATGTTCGCCCTGCCGACACAGAGCCTTGACGACTGGCAGGAAACATTGGAGAAAATAATAAGACTCGCTCCCGAGCATATATCGGCCTACAGCCTTATAATAGAGGAGGGTACGCCGTTCTTCGATATGTACGAGCGAGGCGTGATAAAGGAGACCGACGAAGGCTTAGACAGAAATATGTATTATCTTGCAAAGGAGATGCTCTCGGACAAGGGCTACGGAAGGTACGAGATAAGCAATTTTGCCAAGAGCGGCTATGAGTGCAGGCACAACATTGTTTATTGGAGAACAGAGGAATACAGAGGCTTCGGACTGGGCGCCCATTCCTATGTAAATGGGGAGAGGTTCCATAATACATGCGATTTCAAGAGGTATACCGCCTTTGAGGGACTGAACGAGGAAAGAGAAATACTGACTGAGGAGGAAAAGCAAGAGGAGTTCATGTTCATGGGTCTTAGAATGGCCGAGGGCGTATCGGAAAATGTTTTTAAGGAGCGGTTTTCAAAGAGCATATATGACGTATACGGCGGGGAAATACGTGAATTGACCCGGGAAAAGCTGCTTATCCCGGACAAGGGCAGGCTTTACCTTTCCGACAGGGGAATAGATGTGTCCAATCAGGTATTTGAGAAATTTATAAGATAATTAATAAAAAAGCACTTGACATATGCTGTGGAAGGTGCTATTTTATGTATTAAGGATTAGCACTCAAGTTAAACGAGTGCTAACAGCAAAAAGCAAGCTATGGGAAGGGAGTCGAAATTATGCAGCTGAATGACAGAAAGATCCGGATTCTTCAGGCAGTAATCAAGGATTATATAGACACAGCGGAACCCGTAGGCTCCAGAACCATTGCCAAAAAGTATAACCTGGGCGTAAGCTCCGCTACCATAAGAAACGAAATGAGCGATCTTGAGGAAATGGGACTTATAGTACAGCCGCACGCCTCATCGGGACGCATACCGTCGGATAAGGGTTACAGATATTATGTTGACAGCATAATGCAGAATATGAAGCTTATGGACGGCGAAACACAGGAACTTGTGAAAAACCTTGTCAACAAGAACATAAGCCAGATCGAGTACCTTATGGAGGAAACGGCCAAGGCGCTTTCGGCTCTGACAAACTATACGACCTTTATTTCAGAACCGGTTATAAGGAAAACGACCTTGAAGCAGGTAAGGCTCCTTCCGCTCGATGATATTTCAGTAATGCTGGTGGTGGCCACGGGCGAAAACCACATCAAGCACTATGTTATACCTGTGCATGACAGCATTAGCGAGGGAGAGCTTAATAAAATAAACGAGGACATAAACGCTGTTTTGAAGGGCAAGACAAGAGACGACATGACTGACGAGGTCATAAGCAGCCTCTCGCTTGCGACAAGAAACCATCAGGAGCTTCTTAAGCCGATGCTCAAAAATATAAGAAAGACAATAGTCTCGGCGGAAAGCGTTCAGATACACCTGAGCGGCGAGAAAAATATTCTCGACTTCCCCGAGTTCAGTGATATAGATAAGGCACGTACACTTTTTAATACCCTCGAGGAAAGGGATGCCCTGCTGAACATTATCGGCGATGTCGGAAGCGGACAGACGGACATTTCGATCGGAACCGAAAACGAGCTTGAGGAAATGAAAAATTGCAGCGTGATCAAGACCAGCTATAAGGTAGGCGACGACGTATACGGCACCATCGGTATAATCGGACCGACCCGAATGGATTACGGACAGGTAATATCGGTGCTGAATGGTATGGCTAAAAATATTGAGAACATAATGAATACAAATAAGCGAGGAAACAAAGCTATTGAAAGGAAGGATAAGCTGAATGAATAGTGAGGAAAACAAGACGGCCGAGATCAATGAGGAAGCCGAAATAAATATCGAGGAAACAGCGGAAGCTCAGACGGCTGACGAAGCATCGCCTGACAAGAAGGAAGAAAAGGGAACCGAAGAAAAAGGAACCGAGGAAAAAGAAGAAAAGGCTGAAAAGGCCGAAAAGGCTGAAAAGAAAGGCCCTTTCAAAAATAAAAACGCTAAATATGAGAGGGAAATAGAGGAGCTTGGCACTAAGCTTGCCGAGGCTCAGGACAGATTCCAGAGGACGCTTGCCGAGTTTGACAATTTCAGAAAGCGTACCATGAAGGAAAAGGCGAGTATGTACGACGACGGAGTGAGGGACACTATTGAAAAGCTCCTGCCCATCTTTGACAACCTTGAGAGGGCCATCGGCTCTGTAGAGGGAAAGGTGGACGAGAATGATCCGCTTTTCAAGGGCGTTAAGCTCACCGACAAGCAGCTCAAAGAGATACTCGCGTCAATGGGGGTCGAGGAGATTAAGGCCCTCGGTGAAAAATTTGATCCTAACCTTCATGCTGCGGTCGCCCATGTGGACGACGAGAACTATGGTGAAAATGAAGTAATCATAGAGATGCTTAAAGGTTATAAATATAAAGATAAGGTGATCAGACACAGTATGGTCAAGGTCGCGAATTAAGCAAGTTTTCGTTGAGAACAGGTTTTCAGCGAGCAGGAGAGGGACAAACAGCTTGCCATCGATTTAAAAGATCGGCCCGCTGTTTTCCGGAACTTTCCGTTTAAAACGATAAGTCAAAAATTTTAGTGTATATTTTCAGGAGGAATTTAAAATGGGAAAAGTTATTGGTATTGACCTTGGAACAACAAATTCATGTGTAGCTGTTATGGAAGGCGGACAGCCGGTAGTTATTGTAAATACAGACGGAGCGAGAACTACACCCTCGGTTGTAGGCTTTGCTAAAAACGGTGAGCGTCTTATAGGCGATTCGGCTAAACGTCAGGCTATCACGAACCCCGACAGAACAGTAAGCTCTATTAAGCGTCACATGGGCGAAAACTATAAAGTAGCTATTGACGACAAGAACTATTCGCCTCAGGAAATCTCGGCTATGATCCTTCAGAAGCTTAAGGCTGACGCTGAAAGCTATCTTGGCGAGCCGGTAACAGAGGCTGTTATCACGGTTCCAGCATACTTCTCAGATGCCCAGAGACAGGCGACAAAGGATGCCGGTAAAATCGCAGGTCTTGATGTAAAACGTATCATCAATGAGCCTACAGCAGCGGCTCTTGCCTATGGCCTTGATAACGAAAAGGAACAGAAGATTATGGTATACGACCTTGGCGGCGGCACATTCGATGTATCTATCATTGAGATCGGTGACGGCGTTGTAGAGGTTCTTGCCACAAACGGCGATACAAGACTTGGCGGAGACGACTTCGATAACAGGATCATCAACTATCTTGTAAGCGAGTTCAAGAGAATGGAAGGCATGGACCTTTCAAACGACAAGATGGCTATGCAGAGACTTAAGGAGGCCGCTGAGAAGGCTAAGAAGGAGCTTTCAACAGTAACATCATCAAACATCAACCTTCCCTTCATCACAATGAATCAGGACGGCCCCAAGCATCTTGACATCACTCTTACAAGAGCTAAATTTGACGAGCTTACAGCAGACCTCGTTGACAAAACAATGGGCCCTGTAAGAAACGCTCTTTCGGACGCCGGACTTACAGCGGCAGAGCTTGACAAGATACTTCTTGTAGGAGGCTCAACAAGAATTCCCGCCGTTCAGGACGCTGTTAAGAAAATCACCGGAAAAGACCCCTTCAAGGGAATCAACCCCGATGAGTGCGTAGCTATCGGCGCATCTATCCAGGGCGGAAAGATGGCAGGTGACGCCGGCGCGTCAAGCATTCTTCTTCTTGACGTAACACCGCTTTCACTGGGTATCGAGACTCTTGGCGGAGTAGCCACAAAGCTTATCGAGAGAAACACGACTATCCCTACAAACAAGAAACAGATATTCTCAACAGCCGAAGATAACCAGACAGCAGTTGATATCCATGTTGTTCAGGGTGAAAGACCTCTCGCGAAGGACAACAAGACACTTGGCAGCTTCAGACTTGAGGGAATCGCTCCCGCAAGGAGAGGCGTTCCTCAGATCGAGGTAGCTTTTGACATCGACGCCAACGGTATCGTTCATGTATCGGCTAAGGACCTTGGCACAGGCAAGGAGCAGGCTATCACTATCACAGCCTCCACAAACCTCAGCGATGATGAGATCGATAAGGCTGTAAAAGAGGCAGAGCAGTACGCTGAAGCCGACAAGAAACGTAAGGAGGCCATTGACGCTAAGAACGAGGCCGACTCACTTATATTCCAGACAGAAAAAACACTCGGCGAGCTTGAGGGCAAGATTTCCGATGCTGACAAGGCAGAGGTACAGACAGAGCTTGATAAGCTGAAAAAGGCCGTTGAAAATAAAAATGTAGAGTCAATGACAGACTCGGAGGTAGAGGAGATCAAGGCCGCTACAGAGTCTCTCAAGAACGCTTTCTACAAGATTTCCGAGGAGCTTTATAAGCAGGCTCAGGCTTCCGGAGCGCAGGGAGCACCAGAAGCTGACAATTCAGACCCGAATGTAGTTGACGGCGACTACAAAGAAATGTAATATATACGGTAGCGCAAGAGAGCCCGAAACAGGCCCTCTTGCTGACTGTATAATAAACATTTGAACGGTGGGTGAAGAAGTTGGCAGATAAAAGAGATTATTATGAGGTCCTTGGCGTCAATAAGAGCGCCGGAGAGGACGAGATCAAAAAAGCATACAGAAAACTGGCTAAGAAATACCACCCTGACGCTAATCCCGGAGATAAGACAGCCGAGGAAAAGTTTAAGGAAGTAAACGAAGCCTATGAGGTTTTGAGCGATACACAAAAACGCGCGCAGTATGACCAGTTCGGCCACGCGGCCTTTGACCAGAGCATGGGAGGCGGCGGAGGCGGCTTCTATGGCGGAGGCGACTTCGACATGGGCGACATATTCAGTATGTTTGGATTTGGCGGCGGCTCGGCCTCAAGACGCAACGGCCCTATGAAGGGCAGAGATCTAAACATTACTATTCAGATCTCCTTTGAGGAGGCCGTATTCGGCTGCAAAAAGGATATTCAGGTAAATGTTACCGATACCTGCGATACTTGTAACGGTACAGGGGCAAAACCCGGAACTCATGCCGAGACCTGCCGTAAATGTAACGGTACCGGTCAGGAAAGAGTTGTGCAGCAGTCCATTTTCGGAACGATGCAGACCACAAGGACCTGCTCGGTGTGCCACGGCACAGGAAAGACTATCAAGGAGCCGTGTACGACGTGCCGGGGAACAGGCTATATTAAGAAAACAAAGAAATATGAGATCAATATTCCCAAGGGGATCGACCACGGACAGACGATACGCCTGTCAGGAAAAGGTGAGGCCGGCATAAACGGCGGAGGCTATGGCGACCTTCTTGTTACAGTATATGTTAAGCCGCATACTTACTTTGTGCGTAAGGGAATGGATATTTACAGCGAAAAGACAATATCCTTTACAGAGGCGATACTCGGCGGCGAGATAACAATAAACACGGTATACGGTGAGGAAAAGTACACGGTTAAGGCAGGCACACAGCCTAATACGGTAATTACGCTCAAAAACTGCGGTGTGCCCAGTATCAGGAACGATAAGATAAAGGGCAACCAGATAGTTACGCTCAAGGTAAGTATTCCTACTAACCTTACGGAAAAACAAAAGATGATGCTCCATAACTGGAATAATCCAGAGCTTGTGGTTGAGCTTCCGGGAGGAGAAAAGCCAAAAAAGTCCTTTAAGGACAAAATGAAGGAAATGCTGGATTAAAAGAAAGCCCTAAGAAACGGATACGTTTCTTAGGGCTTTTGATCATCATTGTCCGTTTTTAACGGATTTGTTCAGATGCTTTGAGAAAACTCAGTTTGTATGTTTGATTTTCTGATTTTAATTATATCTGCTTGTGGCGGTATAGTCCACAACGCCGTCAACATATCTGTAGAGCGTATAGGTTCCGTTGTTATTTGTAACCTTTATGTCGATGTCGCCGATTTCCGGGTCTCCGGGCGAAAGAAAACGTATTTTCATTGTTCCGTCGCCCATGACCGCCTCGATCTTAACAGGAAGCTCAAGGTCGTTCCTGAAGCAGAAATCGATAGAACCCCATGAGCAGGTAGCGTCTCTTCCTGCCGGAAGATAGCCCACCTTAAGAGAATGGTTCCTTCTTTGAGTTATTGTCATTCCCGAATAGAGAGCGGCATTATAAAGGGTCGATGATACCTGACATATTCCGCCGCCTATGGAGTTGACGAGCTTTCCGCCGCTGATCACTCCGGCAGGCTTGTAGTCGTTGTTGGGATCACGCTTGCTCAAAAGTGTATCGTTGTAGGAAAATTCCTCACCCGGTTTAATTATGACTCCGTTTATGGCGTCGCAGGCAAGCTGCATATTGAAGTTTCTGTTCGCGTTAGACGCGCCCTGGGTGTAGTTTGTCGTGTATGAGGCTATGTCGTGGTCATAGTTGAGGTTTTCAGCGTTTTTAAGCATTTCCTCCTGACGAAGGCGTTCTTCCTCGGCCTTTTTTGCTTCCTCCTCCTGACGGAGACGTTCTTCCTCGGCCAAACGCTCCTCCTCAGTGGGGCCAAAGACGATGCTGCCGTCCTGCTCAACGCGAGGGGCATAGTCCGCGGTGTCAACGGCCGTATTAACGGGAGCTGTTCCGCTGAGCGCCATTGTTACGATCAAAGCGCCGATCATGCTGTTCATATGTAAATCACTCCTTTAAACAAGCATATTGATTTTAGATATATTTTACAGCTTTGAAAAACCGCATTTTCCTTCTAAAGCCGCATATTTTCGCTCTGTCAAATTAGATGTTTTTAAGCATTTCAAGCACTATTCTGCCGGAATGGTCGGCGGCAGTTACGCAGAACTCCGTAAAGGACACGTCAGCGCTTCCGTCAGCCGCGTCGGAAATGTTCCTTATTATGACATAAGGCACACTGTTCATATAGCAAATATGGGCGATCGCGGCGCCCTCCATTTCAGCGCAGCTTCCGCCGAATACGTCACGAAGCCTCATTTTGGCGTCCATACCCGCAATGAATTGGTCTCCGCTGACAACTCGTCCGATGGCAGTTTTGCCTGTTATCACCTTTTCTGAGGCCGCTTTGGCGGCGGCGATAAGCTTTTCATCAGCCTTAAAAATACTTTCCTTCATTCTTGGAATGACGCCGATGGGGTCGCCGAGAGGCGAGCAGTCCATATCATGCTGGAGCGAGTCTCTGGAAACTATTACGTCGCCGACAGTTATGCCCTCAGCCACGGCTCCGGCGACACCGGTATTTATAACGGCATCAACACCGAAATCATCTATAAGTATCTGTGTACACATGGCGGCGTTTACCTTACCTATGCCGCAGCGTACAACGACAACGCTTTTGTCCCCTATAGCTCCCGATAAAAACGTACATCCGGCTTTATCGATTTTTTTCTCAACATTCATGGCGGCCTTGATAAGGGTTACTTCCTCGTCCATCGCGCCTATAATTCCTATGGTTTTCATATGATACCCTCCGATAATTTTATTATACGGATTATTCTACCACATTAAATCAAAAATTTGAATAGAAATGATAGATAGAATTTGACTGTTAGGAAAATCTTAATAATTTGTAAACACAAAAATCAGTTTTAACATTCCGACCTGTGGTATATTATTTTTATAATGGGGGAGGATACTATGAATGAGAAGATACTTATTGTGGACGATGAGAGGGAGATCGCTGATTTAGTTGAGCTGTATCTTAAAAATGAGAGTTATATTATACATAAATTTTATACGGCGAAGGAGGCCATTGAGCTGATAGACAGTCAGGAGCTTGACTTAGCCATACTGGACGTCATGCTGCCGGACGGCAACGGATTTGACATCTGCGGAAGGATAAGGCGGAAGTATAACTATCCGATAATAATGCTGACCGCCCGTGAGGAGGAGATAGACAAAATAACGGGACTTACCATAGGGGCTGACGACTATATAACAAAGCCGTTCAGACCGCTGGAGCTGGCGGCAAGGGCAAAGGCTCAGTTAAGACGGTACAAGAAATACAACAATTTTCAGGAAAGGGACGAAAATACCATTATTATCGGCGGATTGACTCTTAATATCAGCAGGCATATATGCACCTTAGATGGGGAACTGATGTCGCTTACACCGACGGAGTTTGAGATATTAAAAATATTGTGCCTAAACGCTGGCAGGGTTGTAAGCTCCGAGGAGCTTTTCCATGAGATATGGAAGGAGGAATATTTCAGCAAAAACAACAACACCATAACGGTCCATATAAGACACCTGAGGGAGAAAATGAAGGACAGCGTTGAAAATCCGAAATATATAAAAACAGTTTGGGGAGTTGGATATAAAATTGAAAAACAATACTGATAAACCATATGACAGAATGGTAAGGAAAATAGTATTCAGAACCGCCTTGCTGTTTGTGTTGTCCATAGTCACCGTGCTTATGCTTCGCTCGGCCGTACAGGGACATGCAGGCAATTTTGTTACTGATATGATAGGCTGGTTCTTTCATATGACATGGGAGGAAGCGCGGTTCACCTATCTTGTTTTTGTCAGGTCAAATCTGACATATCTGATAGTCATAGCCTCAATGGTGCTGTTTTTTGCGCTTTATATCAACTCCTTCTCCTGGTATACAAGGTATTTTGATGAGGTAATCGACGGCATAGAGAGGCTGGCGGACAACAGCGGTGAGAAGATAGAGATGTCGCCGGAAATGAAATATGTTCAGGACAGGCTGAATTGCGTAAACGAGGAGCTGAAACGCCGCGCTGACGCGGAACAGGACGCCGAGAGACGGAAAAACGATCTTATAGTGTATCTTGCCCATGACATAAAAACTCCGCTGACGTCTGTCATAGGCTATCTCAGCCTGATGAACGATCATAAGGAGATGGACAGCGCTCAAAGAGACAGATATACACAAATAACTCTGGAAAAGGCTTTCAGGCTGGAAAAGCTCATAAATGAGTTTTTTGAGATAACAAGATATAATGTAAAGGATATTCCGCTCAACAGGGAGAATATAAATCTTTGCTTTATGTTCGTACAGATAACCGATGAAGCGTATCCTTTGCTTAAAAGTCACGGGAAATACGTGGAGACCGATATTGATGAGGGTATAGAGATATGTGGAGATGCTGAAAAATTAGCAAGGGTATTCAACAACCTGCTTAAAAACGCCGTAAGCTACAGCAGCGGGGAAAGAATAAGGATAAGCGCGGCATCGGACGGCAAAATGACAACGGTTCGCTTTGAGAGCGGGGGAGAGATACCGGAGGACAAGCTGGAAAAAATATTTGAGAAGTTTTACAGGCTGGATTCGTCGCGTTCGACAGCGACGGGCGGTTCGGGGCTGGGACTGGCGATCGCTAAGGACATAGTTGAGATGCACGGTGGAGAGATAAAGGCCGCGAATGAGGACGGAAACGCCGTGTTTACAGTGAGGATACCGTCAGTTGGTCATGAATTTTAAACTACACTTAAGGAATAAGGAATATTATAATAAGATGTAGAGGTGGTGTAAAAATGAGACTTTTGCTTGCTGAAGACGAGAAGGAGCTTTCCAATGCGCTGAAGGCTGTTTTGAAGCATAACAGCTATTCCGTGGACGCGGTATATAACGGGCAGGACGCGCTGGACTATCTGGAAACGGGACTTTATGACGGAGTGATAATGGATATAATGATGCCAAAAATGAGCGGACTTGAGGTACTGAAACGGTACAGAGCCAAGGGCGGAGCCGTGCCGATACTGCTGCTTACCGCAAAATCCGAGATCGACGACAGGGTAGAGGGACTTGACAGCGGCGCAGACGATTATCTGACTAAGCCCTTTGCCATGAAGGAGCTGCTTGCGAGAATAAGGGCCATAACAAGGAGACAGCCGGACACTACGGATTCTGTCCTTAAGATCGGCAATATTGAGCTGAACCGTTCGACATTTGAGCTTTCCTCCAAGGATAAGGCGATAAGGCTCGCCAATAAGGAGTTCCAGATGATGGAGATGATGATGGCAAATCAGGGACAGGTGATCTCGGCTGAAAGATTTATGGAAAAGATATGGGGCTACGATACCGCTGTTGAGATAAACATAGTTTGGGTATATATTTCATATCTCAGGAAAAAGCTTGCTGATATAAACGCGGACGTACATATAAAGGCGGCTAGAAATCTGGGTTATACGCTGGAGGTATCAGATGATTAAGGCACTTCGGAAAAAATTCATAGCGGCCGCTATGGTGTCAATGGTCATAGTGTTGGGCGTAATAATTGGGACGATAAATATTATCAACTACAAAAACGTAAACAGGACGGCGGACATAAAGCTGAATATAATAGCTGAAAACAGCGGCAGGTTCCCGAGATTTGACCTTGGTCTTGCCCCTAATCAGAGGATCTCGCCCGAAGCGCCCTTTGATACAAGGTATTTTACTGTAAGCCTTGATTCAGACGGAGAGGCTGTCCTGACAGAAACGGGAAAAATAGCGGCGGTAACAGATGAGACTGCCGTTGAATACGCCAAAGAGCTTTTTGAGAAGGGAAAGACGGACGGCTTCAAGGGAATATATAAATACAGGGCTGTAGAGACGGATAAAGGAACGATGTATATGTTTCTTGACTGCGAAAGGGAGCTTACCAATTTCAGGTCCTTTATGATAGCCAGTATAGCCGTCAGCCTTGTGGGGATCGCGGCGGTATTTATGCTCGTGGTACTGTTTTCGGGAGTGATAGTCAGACCTGTTGCCGAAAGCTATGAAAAGCAGAAACGATTCATAACTGATGCCAGCCATGAGATAAAAACTCCACTGACTATAATAGACGCCAATACCGAGGTCCTGGAAATGGAAAACGGCGAAAGCGAATGGACGGCAAGCATCAAAAATCAGATAAAGCGGCTTACCGAGCTTACGGAAAAGCTCGTTTTCCTGACAAGAATGGACGAGGAGAGCACAACATTGCAGATGAAAGCCTTCTCACTGTCGGAGGCGGTGCTGGAAACGGCCAGGGACTTTGAACCTATCGCCGCGGCAAGGGGCAGAGGTTTGGAAATAAATGTTGAAAGCGGCATAGGCTGCGTCGGTAATGAGGAAACGATAAGACAACTCGTATCGCTGCTTTTGGACAACGCGATGAAATATTCCAATGACGGCGGCTCAGTCAGGGTAAGTCTGAAAGCTGTGGGAAGGAATAAAAAGCTGACGGTATGGAATACCGTGGAAAGGATAGATAAGGGCAGTCTGGACGTGCTGTTTGAGAGATTTTACAGAAGCGATCCGTCAAGAAGCTCCGAAATATCCGGCTGCGGCATAGGTCTGTCTGTGGCGAAGGCCATAACGACCGCCCATAAGGGTAAAATAAGCGCCAGAAGCGAGGACGGAAAATCAATACTTTTTACTGTTATTTTATGATAAGCTTTTTGTGATCTGTAAATTATACTTGACAATTTCGACGCGTTCAAGCTGATCATATGCAGCTCATCGTAAACCAGGTATGAGTATTATCCGGAAACGCTTATTGAGATAGAGACCGAATCCGGACGCAGGATCATCGGTCTGACGAAGGAAAAAGGGAATGCCTGTTTTGGGCATGGACGATTTATTGCCGCATACGGGCTCAAGTATGCTCTTTAACGGTATCTTTGATACGGTACGCTAGGATAGCCTTAGGAAAAGACATTTGAGAATATGACCGGACTTCGGGAGCTCTATTTAGCAGGCGGCTTCAAAATGTTGGGGATCTTATAAAACGGATCCTCAAATATTAAGCTTAAGCATTAGCAAAATTTAACTAAAAGAGCTTATTATGGAAGCTGCAAAAAACAGTAGCCGTTTCAAAAGCTTTGAGGGTGGCAGGGGACAACCGAAAGGGCTCCTGCGGCTCGGTATTTCTCTCTGTGCCTGGAGTTGTGTGTAATATGACGGCATATTTACGCATAGCGAAAATGATAGGGATCCTGATAGACGGAGGGTGCCTATGCCGATTTTGGGGGCATGAGAGAGTAAGCCGCCGGCCGGAAGCTAACGTAAATTAAACAAAGCTGACGCTCCGAGGGATAAGATAAAAATGTTTTTTATTAAATAAAAATTAGAATGGGTTTTACACCGGTTTATTTAAAGTCGCCTTAAGGTTCGCGTCGTAAAATTTGGGTCAAGGAGGTGATAATATGGACTTTCGCCATGAGTGGAAGCATGAGCTGAATGTCTCGGATATGATAGCTATAAGACAAAGGCTGAGAGCCGTCGCTGAGGCCGATGCGCACAGCATAGACGGCAAATACGAGATAAGGAGCCTGTATTTTGACAATATGAACGACAAGGCGCTGCGTGAAAAGCTGGACGGAGTAAATATAAGAGAGAAGTTCCGCATCAGGTTTTATAACGGAGATACCTCGGTCATACACCTTGAGAAAAAGAGCAAGAGGGGCGGACTGGGAAATAAGCAAAGTGTGAATCTGACCGCCCGGGAGGCGCAGGCCATAGTGGACGGAAATTACGAATGGATGCCGGAAAGCGAAAGAGAGCTTGTGATCGAGCTTTACAGCAAGATGATGTCACAGGGACTAAGGCCAAGGACGATAGTTGACTATACAAGGGAGCCGTTCACCTACGGCCCGGGAAATGTCAGGGTAACTTTGGACTATAACCTGCGGTCGGGACTGTTTTGTACGGATTTTTTGAATAATGAATGTCCGACCGTTCCGGTGAGGAACGCTCCCATAATACTTGAGGTGAAGTGGGACGAATTCCTGCCGTCGGTAATAAGGGACGCCGTGCAGCTTGACGGCAGAAGGACATCGGCTTTTTCAAAATACGCGGCCTGTAGAATATATGGATAGAATAAGGAGATAAGAAATGACTTTTAACGATATTTTTAAATCCAGTTTTCTGGAAAACATAAACAGCGTAAGCTTATTCGATATGTTTCTTGCGCTTATACTTGCATTTGGACTTGGTATGTTTATTTTTATGGTCTATAAAAAGACGTTTTCGGGTGTGATGTATTCGTCCTCCTTTGGGGTGACGCTCATCGCCATGACTATGATAACGACCGTCGTGATCCTCGCCGTAACGTCCAATGTAGTGCTTTCTCTCGGTATGGTCGGCGCGTTGTCAATAGTACGTTTCAGGACGGCCATTAAGGAGCCGCTTGATATAGCGTTTTTATTCTGGTCCATAGCCGTGGGCATAGTGCTTGCCGCCGGAATGATACCGTTAGCGGTTATCGGCAGCGTCGTTATCGGACTGATACTGATGGTGTTTGTAAACAAAAAATCATATTCAAACCCATACATAGCGGTAATAAGATGCGAGGATCACGACAGCGAGGTAAAAGCCAGAGAGCTTTTGGAGAAATTCACGCAAAAATGTGCCGTAAAGAGCAAAACGGCCCAAAAGGGCATGATAGAGCTGAATATGGAAATAAGGCTTAAGGACGACAATACTGATTTCATAAACGCGATCTCGGAAATGAAGGGAGTCATAAGCGCCGTGCTTGTGAGCTATAACGGAGACTATATGGGATAAGGAGGGAGGCTGTATGTCTACCCACAGATACATAGATAAAATATGCTGGACAGTCGTTGCCGTTACGCTTGTCATAACAATGCTGTTTATGAACGCCGAAAAGCTGGGAGTGCAGGCGACGGCGGGAACAATGGGATATGAGGACAGACTTTTTGACGACACGAAAGTACATGCCATAGACATAGTCATGGACGATTGGGACGAATTCATATCCACCTGCGAAAATGAGGAGTATTCTCCATGCGCCGTTGTCATAGACAATGAATCCTACAAAAACGTGGGTATCAGGGCAAAGGGCAACACCTCCCTGAGCCAGGTGTCGTCGCTGGGCAGCGAAAGATACAGCTTCAAGATAGAGTTTGACAAATATGACAGCTCCAAGAGCTATTACGGACTGGATAAGCTGTGTCTTAACAACATAATTCAGGATAACACCTATATGAAGGACTATCTGTGCTACAAGATGATGGGAGACTTCGGCGTGGCCGCGCCCCTTTGCAGCTTTGTATACATAACCGTAAACGGAGAGGACTGGGGACTGTATATCGCTGTAGAGGGAGTTGAGGAGGGTTTCCTCACAAGAAACTACGGCAGCAATTACGGTGAGCTTTATAAGCCGGACAGCACCAATATGGGCGCCGGTGGAGGAGCCGGAGAGAACAGGCCGGACGAAATGCCGGAAAACATGGATTTCGGCGGAAAAAATCCCGGCTATATCAACAATGACGAGGCCGTCGACATAGATGCAAATATGACAGACCGGTTCGGCGCGGAGGACGGAGGCCAGCCCGATATGGGAGAAGGCGTGCCGGATATAATGGGCGCCGGTGGAGGAGCCGGAGAGAACAGGCCGGACGAAATGCCGGAAAACA
>CAZBNY010000018.1:0-17470 GCA_964493235.1 uncultured Lachnospiraceae bacterium | reverse complement strand
TCAAGCTCTTGATTTTGACGGGCATATACAGATATAAAAACAAAAGAGAGCATAACCGAAACCCTTTGTTTTATTCTCGGCGATTTCGGGAAACAGTTGCCCTTTCGCCATCTGGAGCAGCTTTGTCTGTGCTCCTTTATGTATTACATATTTTTTCTTTTTCTGTACCTGAAATACATCGCCATTATTATTTTTTCCGGCGGTCTTTTTACCTTTGTTATCAGCTGATCCCTATTGCATATGGGGGCCGTCATTATTGACAGCATTCCGGCGTTATGTCCGCACCATACGTCGGTGAACACCTGATCGCCGACCATAGCCGTAGACGTACTGTCGGTGCCCATATCGGCCATTGCCCTGTTCAGCATTTTGATTCCCGGCTTTCCGGCTTTCCAATAGGCATAGGCGCCTATTCTTCTGTTGAATATTTTTATCCTGTTCTCGTTGTTGTTGGAAAGCAGGCAGATCTTAAAACCTTCCTCCCTTATATTATCCAGGATCCCAACGGCCCAATCGTCAGGCTCCGCCACATCATAGGGCGCGATAGTATTATCAATGTCAAAAACAAGAGCCTTTATTCCCCTTCTTTTCAGCTCCTTCAAAGGAAGATATTCTATAGATTTGATATAAATATCAGGATAAAGCTTTTTAAACATATAATAACCTCTTTTTTATCTTAGCCTTACGAAATCACCTTCTGCGCGATCTTGTCCGCCACATAAAGACCGTTTGCGGCAGCCTGAGAAAGCGAACGTGTGAATCCGGCTCCGTCGCCGATAGCATATATGCCCTTGCAGCCCTTTATCTCAAAGTCCTCGGTCTGCGGCCTTGCCGAATAATATTTGCACTCAATTCCGTAGAGCAGCGTATCATAATTTGCCGTTCCCGGCGCGATATTATCAAGGGCATGGAGCGTCTCGATAATGTTGTCAAGCTGTCTTTTTGGCATACACAGGCTCAAATCGCCAGGAACCGCCCGCATGGTCGGTCTTGTCGTCGACTGGGCAAGTCTCTTTTCGTCAGTTCTCCTGCCGTTTTCAAGATCGCCTAGCCTCTGCACCAGCACCCCGCCGCCTGCAATAAGGTTGGCGAGGCTTGCCACGTTTCTGGCATAGCTTATGGGGTCGTTGAACGGCTGTGTAAATCTGATGGTCGAAAGGAGCGCGAAGTTGGAATTCTGCGTTTTTCTGGCTTTGTCCCTGTATGAGTGACCGTTTACGGTCAGCACGCCGTCGGTGTTTTCCGTAACCACTCCGCCCCGCTCGTTGAAGCAGAACATTCTTGTGGTGTCGCCGTACTTTTTGCTTCTGTACCATATTTTCGGCTCGTATATCTTCTTGGAAAAGTTGTCCCAAACAATAGCCGGAAGCTCTACCCTTACGCCGATGTCCACCTGATTATTCTTAAGCTCTATGTTATGATCCGCGCACCATTTCGCGAAAAATCTGCTGCCGAATCTTCCTACCGCAAAAACGATATATTCCGCCTCAATGTTATATTCTGTGCCTTTATTTACCATAGTCACGGTTTTTGTATCGGCGTCTACGGCTGTTACCTCTGTATCGGTGATTATGTCACATCTTGTCTTAAGGTCGTTTATGAGCTTTCTCATAGTATCGAAATTGCTGTCTGTCCCGAGATGCTTAAGCTGCGCCTGCTGCATATGCAGGTCATGCTTGAGACATTCCAGCTTAAGCTCGTTATTCGGCATAAATCTTTCTGTCGTCGCTCCGAATTTCACCAGTATATCGTCGGCCTGCTCTATATAGTCGATGACGGTCTCCGCTTCAAGGAATTCAGTCAGCCAGCCGCCGTATTCGGTCGATATTACATACTTTCCGTCGGAGAAAGCTCCGGCGCCGGCCATGCCTTCCATAATAGCGCAGGTAGCACATTTCACACAATGATCTGTTTTCTTTGTAAGCATCGGGCAGACTCTTTTCTCGATGTCATGTCCTCTTTCTATCACCGTCACCTTAAGCTCGGGATCTTTTTCAAGAAGTCTGTAGGCAGTCATTATTCCGCCTATCCCGCCGCCGATAACGGCCACGTCAGTTTTGCTTTTTATATTCATAGAAAAACCTCCAAACTGCAAAAAACAAAAGCAGCACAATCAAAGCCTTCCTGAAGTCTTGTACCATCTGATGATCCGGAGGTCTGTTCCGCCAAAGCGAAACTCGAGAACAAAGACCCAAAGGTTCCCTGATTACACTGCCCAAAATGTTCACAGCTTATATTTTAAGCGCCACAAAAGCGCGGCGTGCAGTATTACACCAACGGCAAACACCGCGTAAAAATACCATTTCCGCGTCTTGTGATGAAAAAGTTTCATTCCAAGGAATCCGCCTATCCCGCCGCCGAAAAGCGCGCATACCATAAGCGTAGCTTCCTTTATGCGCCACTTGTCTCTCTTGGCCTTTGCCTTGTCCACTCCCATAAGGATAAAAAGCACAAGGTTTATCACCGCGTAGTAGACAGCCAGCACCTTAAAAAGAGGACTCATTAAATCATATTCCTCCAATCAAGATCTCCTCTGTCCAGAGCAAGCAGAAGTATCTCCGCGGTAGCCAGATTGCTGGCAAGCGGAATATTGTGTACGTCGCACAGACGCAGGATACTGTTTATATCAGGCTCATAGCTCTTAGGCGCTACGGGATCCCTAAGGAAAATAACAAGGTCTATATCATTATTCGCGACCTGCGCGCCGAGCTGCTGCTCTCCGCCCAGATGTCCGGCAAGATATTTATGCACGTTAAGATTAGCCGTTTCCTCAACAAGTCTGCCTGTTCCGCCGGTAGCGAAAAGATTGTGTCTTATAAGTATATGTCTGTAAGCTATGCAAAGATTCTCCATAAGCTTTTTCTTATTATCATGCGCTATAAGTGCTATATTCATTAGTATTCCCCCTCAAAAAGCGTCCTGGAACGTCGCAGACCGATATTTAAAACTAATCCTATGGAAGCCATATTTGTCCAGAGTGAGCTTCCCCCATAGCTTACAAAGGGAAGGGACATTCCGGTATTTGGCATTATCCCGGTCGCAACTCCAACATTTACAAACGTCTGAAAAATCAGCATTGCGGCAACTCCCGAAGCAATAAGTCTCTCTTTAGTATCTCTTACCTCCATTGCCAGCATAATACATCTTATTATTATGAAAAACAAGAGTATAAGTACCGTCACGCAACCAATAAAGCCAAACTCCTCGCCGATCACAGAAAATATAAAGTCATTCTGCGGCTCCGGCAGGTATGAAAGCTGGTTGAGAGTCCCCTGATAAAGCCCCTTACCGGTAAGCTGTCCACTCGAAATAGCGCTGATGGACTTCAATGTTTGATAATAGGTATCCGAGCTTGGGTCCTGAACAACAAGATCCTTTATACGGGTTATCATATAACCCCTAAGTATCTTATCTATAAAGATAGGGTCCTCTCTGATCGAATCCAGTATGATTATCGCCGCAATGGGCACTACGATGACAAGTATTTTCCCGATAAGCTTGTAGTCCAGCTCCGCCACAAACATCTGTACACAGAATATAAATAAAATAACAAGGCAGGCCGAAAGCGCAGGCTGAACAAATATCAATACTATCGGAATGATTACCGGTACACACAGCCGCACCAGTACACTTATATTATTAATCGAATCCTTTTTTTTGTCAATAAAATTCGCCATGCAAAAAATCATAATTACTTTAGAAAATTCTGACGGCTGTAGCCTTATAGGGCCTATGCCTATCCATCTGACCGCATTATTGGAGCTTTGTCCGACCAGTATGACCGCTGTCAGAAGCAGTATATTCGCCACATACAGCACTTTGTCAAATCTCGAAAAGTAGTCCAGATCCAAAAACGCTATTAAAAACATTATCACAAGTCCGCTCGCAAAGAACATCATCTGTGAATAGTATCTGGAATCCATCTCCACATTTATATGCAGAGCGCTGCCTATACATATTATGCCAAAGACCGTAAGCGCGCATACGGCGGCTATAAGCCACTTGTCCAAATTCTGCAGTTTATTTTTGTTTATGCTTATCATTTCGCTTCTCCCAAATCAAGAGGGCGCATACAGCCTGTCCGTGCAGCCACGGCAGACATAATGCGCCCTTTATATTTCATATGTGCTTAACTGCTTTTTGCCATTCTCAGGCTCTTTATCGGAATGTTCGCGTAAAGCACGGGAACCTCTCCCTCGGACTCCTTTATATGAGTCAGCTTTATGTCAAGCTCATCCTCGTCTATTTCCATATATCCGGAAATGACGTTAAGTATATCAGTTTTCAGCATTTCAAGCACTGTGTAGGAGCAGCCGACTCTGTCATGCACAAGCACAAGCTTAAGCCTGTCCTTCGCCACGCCGCCGCTCCGGGCAGCATTATTTTTTAACATACCGAGAATATCCATAACATCCACATCCTTAACAGCACCAGATCAGCGAGCAAACATTTTTTTGAGCTTACCGAAAAATCCGTCGTTTTCTTCAAGGTCCATAAGCGGCACTTTCTCACCCATTATCCTCAAGGTTATATTTCTGTAGGCACGTCCGGCCCGTGTAGTGTCGTCGGCGACAGCCGGCTCGCCTCTGTTGGTCGTGACCACAATGGCCTCGTCGTCCGGCACAATGCCCAGAACATCCACAGAAAGTATCTCCTTAACGTCCTCCACAGACATCATGTCGCCTCTTTTGACCATATCGAACTTGATACGGTTCACTATAAGTCCGGGGTTATTGAGCCCGTTGGCCTCAAGCAGACCTATTATCCTGTCGGCGTCCCTTACGGCGCTGACCTCCGGCGTGGTCACTACTACCGCCCTGTCGGCCCCCGCGATGGCGTTTTTAAATCCCTGCTCGATCCCCGCCGGGCAGTCGATTATTATGTACTCAAAGCCCATATCCCTGATATTCTGACAGAGCTTTTTCATCTGCTCCGGCGAGACCGCGTTTTTATCCCTTGTCTGGGCCGCCGGCAGCAGGAAAAGCCCGGGGTACCTCTTATCCTTGATAAGCGCCTGCTTGAGCCTGCATGAGCCTTCTATCACGTCCACAAGGTCGTATACTATCCTGTTCTCAAGTCCCATTACAACATCAAGATTTCTAAGTCCTATATCTGAGTCTACCAGAACTACTTTTTTTCCGGCAAGCGCAAGTCCGCATCCTATGTTGGCCGAGGTCGTAGTTTTACCGACGCCGCCCTTTCCGCTTGTTACAACTATTACTTCACTCATGTGTTATCCTCCTAGCAAAAGAACATTCCTACAACCGCCGCCCGAGGAATGGCCCCACGGCTTTGGTGCAAATAATTATCTTATTTGTATTCTAGCAAAAATATACATGAGTGACATTATCTTTCATAAGCAAATATCTACAAGTTTTTCCAAAACTCGTCTCTCCGGATTTTACGCGGATATTATGTTTTCAAGGTCCATCTATTTAGTTTATCAATTTTATTCCGTCAGGTAGTTTTCCATATAGCCGCTCGACGACTCATAGTTCAGTCCCATGTACTCGCCGATTATATTCTTTGCCGTCACTGCCGCCGGCGAACCGGTGACATCACCGAAGGGCACCATTACCGTTACAGCTATCTGGGGGTCGTCATAGGGCGCGAAGCCCACAAACCACACGTGGGAGCTTTTATTCTCGCTCTCCTCCGCGGTACCGGACTTGGCCGCGACATCTATAGGGAAATCCCTGAATACGTTCCTCAGCGTTCCGGCGCTTCCCTGCGTAACAAGTCTCATGCCCTCATATACGGCATTAAGGTTTTCCTCCTTGATGTCCATTACATTTTCCACGACCTCCTCGGTCTCGTTTGTCACGGTCCCGTCGGAGCTTTTGACCTTATCTATAAGGTGCATTTTATATCTTGTTCCGCCGTTTGCCAGAGTGGCTATATATTTGTTCATACTGGCAACGGTAAAGCTGTTTACGGACTGGCCTATCGCGGCACGTATGGTATCGCCCGACGTCCATCTTGTCTGGCTCGCCGTCGCCTCCGGATTCTGCCATTTCATAATTTCCTCCTTATAGGAGGGAGACGCCATTGACGGAGGGTTCTCGCCTATTTCTATTCCCGTCGCGGAATTAAGGCCGAAGGCGTCCAGATACTCGTCAAGCACCGTTATTCCCTTAAGGCTTGTCGGGTCGTCAGTCTCGTCGCCCAGCAGATAACCTACCGTATAGAAGAAATAGTTGCAGGAGACCTCAAGGGCATGGGACACGTTCAAGGCTCCATGTGTTCCGCCGGTATTGGAATATATCCAGCAGCGGGCATAGGGAGTTCCGGCATCGGTAAAAAGTCCGTGGTCGGTTATCGTCGTTGTCGTGTCTATTGCTCCGCTTTCAAGTCCGGCAATGGCCACCGCCATTTTAAGGGTGGAGCCGGGAGCTTTTTTCTGCATCAGCGGCCTGTTGACAAGCGGCGTTGACGGGTCCTCCAAAAGTTTATTGTAATACTCGTTGTTAAACGTATTTACAAGCTCGTTATTGTCATACGACGGATATGTAACCAGCGCAAGAACCTCACCGGAATTCACGTCCGATACCGCCACCGAGCCTGTACATGGGTCAAGCTTTGTTTCGGCCGGAGTGAGGTCCCCCGACTGGAGCTTATCAATTATTATCGTAAACGGCGTAAGCGCTCCGGAAACTATCCTTGCCATGTAATTGTCATCGGCGGTGATTATCCCCTGCTCTATCATAACGAATATCATCGTCGTGTATGAAAGCGTTCCGTCCTCGACTGCCTTTGTCAGCACCTGCTTTGCCGCCGTTTTCTGTTCCGAGTCAGTTATGTCGATATCCTTGTCATAGGCGAGGATAAGGTTTTTAAGCACAAGCTGGTATCCGTCCTCAGCCTTCATTATGTCGGAGACCGAAATGCTGTTTCCGTCTATCATAGACGTGAAAAGCTGCTTCATTGTCACGGGAATATCCTTTTCCTCATCGGTCGTAAGCCTTGTTATTATGGCCTGCGCCAGAGACTGCTCAAGATAATTATAGGCCGCTATTTGCAGGTCCTTGTCGATGGTAAGAAAAACATCGTTTCCCGATACCGGGGCCTCTGTTTCCAGTGTGCTTATTTTTCGGCCGAGGTTATCTACCTCCATTATCATCGTTCCGTCCTTGCCGTTAAGCTCCAGCTCCATGACCTTCTCTATCCCGCTCTTGCCTATAATGTCGCCCGAGGCGTATCCATACTCGGCATATGTCTCCAGCTCCGAGTCCGAGATCTGCCTTATATATCCGATGATATTTGAGAAGATCTCACCCTGATCATATACCCTCATCGACTCGGTCTCTATCGACACGCCGGGGAATACATTCAGGTTTTCCTTTACCGCGGCTATTATGCCGTCATTTATCTCCCTCGCAACGGTCACAGGCTGATACTGTCTGTATCTCTGCAAATAGATAAGATACCTGACAGCCGCCAGCTTTCTCTGCATAGACGCGGAGATATTCTCCGGTATTCCAAAAAGGTCTATAAGATACTCCATAGACTGCCCGGCGTCATAGTCCAGCTCCTCGTCCTGCATCGAGACGTCCTTTTTCCATTTCTCTATTTCAGTCTCGCTTTCTATTATGAAATAGTACGGCTGTTCCTCCGATATAGGAAGCTCGTCAACTATTTCCCCTCCGTTTTCCTCGATCGTAAGTATGAGGTTTATGATCATTATGTTCTTGTCACTGATATTAATGCCCAGTGAGACAAGCGCTCTTTTCTCCCTGCTGTTAAGGTCTGAATCCGCAATGCCAAACCTGTCGTAAAGATAGTCCAGCGTTTCCTCAGCGGTATAATTCATTTGCTTTTTCGTAAGTCCTATGTTTTCCTTCCATTTTTCAAGCTCATCGCCCTCAATGGTGAACTCATAAGCTGTGGAGATCGGAAGATCGTCCGAAACCGTATATCCGTTTGAAACCAGCCTTTTATACAAGGCCACAGCCTGTTCCTCACTGTTTTCGTAATCCACCGTTATGCTGTCATCTATTTCCACCGAAAAGGCCGCCTCATTTGTGGCAAGGGGTCTGCCGTACCGGTCATATATGTTTCCTCTGGCGGCCGGTATGGTCACCTTCCTTGTTACGCTGGCCGTAAGGCTCGCGTCCGCCTCGGCGCCGCTTACTATCTGCATATAAAACAGCCTTACTACAAGCACTATGAATATGACAGCGACGGCGAACAGCATTACAAACAGCCTGTTTTTGACCAGCTCGCCGACTCGTTCCCTAAATGTATCCAAATTGCTTCATCCCTTTATCAGAAAAAGGTCAGAAAAGCCTGCGCTTTTCCTTCTCCTTTTTTTCGATCCTGTTGTTTATGCTGTAAAGGATCCTGTAAACAACAATAGCCGCAATGCCTGTATACACTGACTGCGGTATTATAACGCTTATTAAAAAATAAAAAATGTCATAATCGTTTTTGAGCAGGAACCCCGTTACGAATATAATAAAACCCATTATCATACATGACACCGTCGAAAGCGTGACCGGCAGCACGTAATTCTCCCTGTAAAAGTTCCTATGGCATATTCCGCAGAAATATCCTATAAGCATACCTAAAATGGCGTAAAATCCAATCGAGTTCCCAAAGAAAATATCATATAGCAATCCCGCCGCAAATCCGACCGCCGTTCCCGCGGCCTGACCCCTCAAGAGGGCATAGGACACGATTATGATCACCATAGTGTCCGGTATTACGCCTCTTATCTCAATAAGCTGCAGCACCGTTGACTGTATTATGAGGTTGACGATAAGCACCACGGCGGTAACAATAACATTAAGCATATTATTCTACCTCCGAAGGCTTATCCAGGACATTCATTATGACAAGTACGGTATCAAGGTGTTTGAAATCCACCTTTGGCTCGATCACCGCGTACTTTGTAAGTCCGTTTTCGTCCTGATGTATTTCCTTGACATACCCTATACTTATTCCGGCGGGGAAAAACTCGCTGAGATTAGATGTAACTATCTCGTCTCCCTCCATTATCTCCGCGTCGGAATCTATATATTCCATCTTGCAAAGGCCCTGCGTCATCAGCTCATGGTCGCCTGTAACGACGCCGAGATCACCGGTCCTGAGGCTCATTGCCGACACCGATGAGCGGCTGTCCAAAATGCTGTATACATTTGAGTATACGGCGCTGGTTTTAACTACCCTTCCTACAAGTCCTCCGGCGTTGATAACAGCCATATTGTCTTCTATCTCATCGGTCTCTCCCTTATCTATAAGAAAGCTGTCGTACCATACTCCCGTATCCTTGGCGATGACGTTGGCGCCTGTAGTGTCATAATCCCTGTATCTCTGGGCAACCTCCAGCAGTGAGGTGAGCTTTTTATTCTCCTCCTCGTAGAGAGAAAGCCTTTCGTTTTCCGTCTCAAGCTCCTCTATTTGTTTTTTCAGCTCCCTGTTTTCGTCGGCAAGCTCATTCCTGTGGATCACATCGTTGACCGAATCGTTGACCCAGTTGGCGGCTGACGCAACCGCTCCCTGAAACGGCGTAATTACAAAGCCAAATACATCGTCCATAAACCCGGCGTTTATTTTCCTGCCGGCGGTAAAAAACGATATGACCGCCAGGGCGATGACCGCCAGCGTTATCAACTGTTTTTTATATTCATTAAAGAATTTCAATTAAAACGCTCCCTGTTAAAATTTAGATTTTCTGGGTAAAATCAGTACTCCTTTAAGCTTATCTATGTTTTCCAGCACCATTCCGATGCCCATTACAACGCAGTTAAGCGGTTCATCAGCTATATTTACCGGCATACCCGTTTCCTCGGCTATGAGCCTGTCAAGTCCCGAAAGAAGCGCGCCGCCGCCCGTAAGGGTGATGCCGCTTTCCATTATGTCCGCCGCCAGCTCCGGAGGCGTGGATTCCAAGGTCTGCCTGATCGTATCTATTATCTCGTGGACAGGATCATACATGGCCTTCTGCATCTCATCACTTGTTATCGTGATCGTCTTGGGAAGTCCCGTAAGAAGGTCCCTGCCCTTTATATCCATTTCCTCCAAAACATCCTTTGGATATGCCGAGCCTATTGTCAGCTTTATTTCCTCGGCCGTCCTGTCGCCTATGGCGAGATTGTATTCCTTCTTTATATATGCCGCTATATATGAGTCCAGTTCGTCGCCGGCCACCCGCAGCGATGTGCTTGTTACTATTCCGCCAAGGGAGATAACAGCCACCTCGCTTGTTCCTCCGCCGATGTCAACTATCATGCTTCCCGTAGGCTCCTCAACCGGAAGTCCCGCTCCGATGGACGCAGCCATAGGCTCCTCGATCAGATACGCGTCCCTGTCCCTGGCACCGGCGGCAATGGTAGCCTCCACGACGGCTCTTTTTTCGACCTCCGTCACTCCTGAAGGCACACAGACGATGACCCTCGGCTTAGGGCCGAAAAGCGACCTTGTGTAAGCCTTATCTATAAAGTATCTCAGCATTGCCTGAGTTATGGCGAAATCAGCGATCACTCCGTCCTTGACCGGCCTTATGGCTACAATGTTTCCGGGAGTCCTGCCTATCATTTCCTTTGCCTCGTTTCCGACAGCCAGAACTTCGTTTGTATTGGTATTGACCGCCACAACGGAAGGCTCGTTAACGACGATCCCCTTTCCTCTCACATATACAAGGGTGTTGGCTGTACCTAAATCGATTCCCATATCCTTACCAAACATATAGCTCGCCCCTTCCGGTTCCTCCAAAATTATATTATAAACAAAAACCTTATATTCAAAAAAACTAATTATGGGTACAACTAACCCAGTATATTTAATATTAACCTTTTTCCGTATTTTTTTCAATATCATTATTAGAATTATGTAAATTTAAGAAAATTTTAAACATAGCTATAATGGATCCGGAGCAAAAAATAAAAGATCCCCGGGGCATTTTGCCCCAGGGACCATTCTATTAAGCTTTTTTTCTGTTCATTTTTATATAATATATGGTGCATAAGATAATACCGAAAACCGTGGCCGTCGGCGCCGCAAGGGCTATGTTTGTAAGCGAGGCGTTTGGCCTGGTACTCATTATGTATGACATCGGCAGTCTTACAATAAACGACTGTGCTAAGCCCTGAAGCATTACAAACATCGATTTTGAGTTTCCGTTAAAATATCCCATGTAGCTGAATAAAATACTCGTCACGACCGCCTCCGGCGCGAAGCCCTTCAGGTATTCAAAGGATTTGGCTATAACCGCGGCGTCGTCCGTGAATATGCCCGAAATCATATCGCCGTGGAAAAAGGCCGCGTAGGCTACCGCTATTCCTATAAAGCCGCCGAGCAGTATGCCGCACTTCATTGCCGACTTTGCCCTCTCCGGCTTGCCGGCTCCGACATTCTGCGCCACAAAGGAAGACATCGACTGCATTATTGACGACGGTACCAGCATAACAAAGGACTGTATCCTCTGGGCAACTCCATATCCGGAGGAGCATTCAAGACCGAGCCTGTTTATGAAGGCGCACAGAGCAAGAAAGGTAAGGTTCGTAAGCACCTCCTGAAGTGCCAGCGGCGCGCCGACCCTTGAAAATACCGCTATTTCATGTGAGAATCTGAGATCCTTCTTCGTGAGCGTGAACGGCAAGCTCCTTCTTTTTATTATTACCAGCGAAAGCAATACGCTTACGGCCTGAGCCGCCACGGTCGCTATAGCCGCTCCGGCGACATTCATTTTCAGTCCGGCGACAAGCACAAGGTCCCCGATGATATTTGTTACACAGGCAATGCCCACAAACACAAGGGGCAGTCTGGAATCTCCCATTCCCCTGAAAATACTGCTTATGAAATTATAAAACACTACGAATATGAATCCGGCTCCGCATATACGGATATAGAGAGCCGTCAGCTCAACGGCTTCTTCGGGAGCCTGCATAAGCACGGCGATCGGTTTAGCCAGCACGACAAGCACTATCGTCAGTACCAGGGCTATGGCCGTAAAGAAACAGATGGCGCTTCCGATAAGTCCGCCTATTTTTCTGTCGTTTTTCTCTCCCAGATACCTGCCTATTATTACCGTAACGCCGGTAGTCAGCGCAGATATTGTAAACGTCACCATGTTCATAATGCTGCTGCCTGTCGATACTCCGGATATTCCGGCAGTGGTTCCGAACTTTCCAACTATCAGCAGGTCAACGGCGCTGTACATGGCCTGCAAGATCAACGCCGCCAATATCGGAAACATAAAGGCGATCATCTTTTTTAGTATACTTCCCTGTGTGAAATCCTGACTTTCGTTCATAATTAATCTCCCTAAACCTCAGTTTAACCAAATAAATGGCCGACGCTATTATATTATACTTTATTTAGATATATTTCAAGTATAAAATGAAGGTCTTGTCATTTTTCAAAATTTAAAAACCAAATGACAAAAAATACCGTGTTTTATCCCATTTTTATATAATATTATTTATGGCCGGACGATTTGGGCAAAAAAATACCCGGCACTGTGGTGACGGGTTATTTTAGTTTAATATTGATCCGCGCTTTCGTACATTATCTCTGTTTGGCCTATAAGCTCTGTAAGCTCCGCGCCGTCAGCGGTAATGCCTGTCTCGCAGCTCACTATGGTGCTTCCCTCGGCCCTGCCTGCCGCCGCGCCCGGCGTTACGGCTCCGTTTATCTCTCCTGAAACCGAGCAGTCCTCGATCGTAAAGGCTCCTTCCATTCCGAAGTAGTAAAGACCTGTGCCTACAAGACCTCCCACATGGGTCGCTCCGTCGGCGTTTATGACTACGTTTATTTCGCAGTCTGTTATTTCGCATGGCTCATTTATGGTGCCTGTTCCGTCGTCTCCGTTTCCGGCGTAGCCGCAGAGTCCGCCGATAGCGTGTCCGTTTTTCGCCTCGATCACGACGTCCGCTTTATTTCCGCTGATGCTTTCCATACTCTGAAGGCAGCCGCCTATTCCTCCAAGACCAAGAGGCTCATTTCCCTCGCCTATTACCGTTCCTTTAGCCGTGCAGTTATCAACAGTTCCCATAAAGCCTCCGCCTACGATCAGTCCGCCGCACTGCGCGACATCATGCTGTATGATCCTTCCGCCGGAAAAATCATTGTCGCCGGTCACTATTATTTCGGCATTTTCTACGGTGCAGTTTGTGATGCTTCCGCCTTCATTGCCGCCGGCTATTCCTCCTACGCAGTTTGTAGCCGAAACAGTATTGTCGCCGCTGAGTTTTACTCCGTCGATCGTTCCGACATTATATCCAACGACGGCTCCGACAGCCATTGAATCGCCCTGTCCGTATACCTCCGCTCCGTTTACCTCAAGGTTTTTGACCGTTCCGCCCGAAAGACCGAAAAGGCCGATACCTACGCCGTATTCAATATCGCACTTCACATTGGATATTTTGTGTCCGTCTCCGTCAAATGTTCCGATAAAGGCGATGTCAAACATATTTTCAGGAGATTCGGCCTCCATATCAACTGTTCCGATAGGCTCCCAGTTATCGTAGTCCGACAGATCTATATCCGCCCCAAGTATGTAGAAGGCCGACAGGTCGTTTCTTACCAAATCAAGCTGTTCCGCCGTTTCTATTATGTACGGATCCTCCTCGGTCCCGCTTCCTCCGGCGAAGTCCGTCTCCACCGCCTGTTCCTCATTTGTCTGCACCGCGCTGCCAGAGTTTGACGAGCAGCCGCTGACGGCCATTGATACGGCCAATGCCGTGGCCAAAAGTACATTTAAGTATTTCTTCATTTTCATCTTCCTTTCTTGGTTAGTAATGTCTAACTCATATCCTAGAAAATATCGCCGTTCTCGGCGAATGAAGAAATTATACAGCATATTGTTATAGTATTCCGCTCCCTTTAGCCGCAAAAAGCTCCATTCGGTCAATAATTCTTTCTGTATTCCCTCGGAAGCACACCGAACCTTTCCTCAAAGGCCCTGGAAAATTTTCCGCCGTTTGAATAGCCTACCGACTGGGCTATCTCAAGTATGCTTTTGTCGGTTTTTATAAGCATCTCTGCCGCCGCCTGCATTTTATATTCCTTAGCGAAGCTATAGACCGACACGCCGTAGACACCCTTAAAGCAGGTTTTAAGCGTCGTCAGAGAAATATCGAATCTGTCGGAAAGCTCCCCGAGCGTTATATGCTCTGAAACATTATCCGTTATGTATTTTTTGATCTCCTTTATTTTTTCCACCTGTTTTTTCTGAAAATATACCTGTTTGTATTCCTTTGTTTTTCTCTCGATCCCGCTCAAAAACAGTATAAGCTCCATGACCTTTACTCTGAAATAGCCGTCCCTGAGCTTTTCCGGCACGTCGTACAGCTCTGAAAAAATATGCTCAAACCTCCGTTCGCCGCGTATGAGAGTGAAGCTGTCGTCTCCGCACAGCTTTTCCTTAAGCTCATTCAGGTCGATGTTCCCGATGAACCTTTCCACCTCTTTTCCCGCTTTGTTCAGGTCGATTATAACGGTTATTCCATAATAGCTGCCGAGAGGAAAATAAGAAAATTTCTCCTCATTCTGTCTGAGATTTATTATTACATCTCCCTCGCTCACATATAAGTAATCATTTTTTGTGAAGCTGAACTCGATCCTGCCTCTGCGGCAATGGTTGATCTGCAATATATCCCTCGGAGGTACAATATCCGTCTCGCAATATGTCAAATGAACATCATTGTATACCACACTTATTCCGTCGAATACGTCATAGCTTGTCATTTTGACATATCCGGAATCCTCTCTCAGGGTATACACATTGTAGCCCTTATCCGGTCTGTATACCTCGGCCTTTTCTCCATAATAGCTGATCTCTGACTGTGTCGGTCTCATATACGCCTCCGATTAGTTTTAACTAACTCAATATAACATTAAGAGCGGCATTTTCAGCCGCTCAAAAATCCAATATTATAAGCCGCTCAGGCTTTTACTTCCAGAAATCCATAATGTTTATTCCGTTGGCCCTGAATTCCTCATACAGCGCCAAAACAGGAAGGCCCACAACATTGAAATAGTCTCCGTCGATATGGTCGATAAGCAGAGAGCCCTTTCCCTGAATGCCATAGCCGCCGGCCTTGTCATACGGCTCGCCCGTATCGACATACGCTTCTATCTCATCGTCGGCAAGCTTTCTCATATATACGTCTGTAGAGGTCACAGACGTATTCATTCTGTAATTTCCGTTGGCCTCCTTGTACATTACGGCAAGTCCGGTATATACCGTATGCTTATGGCCAGAAAGAGTTTTGAGCATTTTAACGGCATGGGCTCTCTCCATCGGTCTGTGTACGATCTTTCCCAAATATGTCACTATTGTATCGGCCGCGATAATTATTTTGTCACCGTTTACAGTCCTTCCCACGGTTTCAGCCTTGATAGCGGCGATAGCCTTGACCCATTCATAGGGTGTATGCTCAACTCCGCTCTGCATATAGTTTACTTCCTCCATACGCTCGTCAACGCCGCTGTCCATAACGGTAAACGGTATATTAAGCATTGTGAGCAGATTTTTTCTTCTTGATGAAATTGACGCTAAAATAATGTCCATAACAGTACCTCTCTTGTCATTTACAGTCTTCTGTATACAATAAAAGCTATTATAATCCCTATTATGCTTGCCAGATTAAATTTGACCGTAAAGCCAAACGTCAGCACAAGCACGCTCAAATCCAGAACAAGCGGAGACGTAAGTCCAAAGGTCTTTCCGTAGTTCAGAAACGAAAATGTAGGGTACGAGCTTAGCCAATCGCCTATAAAGCCTCCTATCACAAGTCCGGCAAGCAACAGAAGTATAAGTGTCAGCCTGCTTGAATTAGTTCTCAAAATCATTCCTCCCACCTGTTTGTTTCTTGATAAATTGTACCAAATAAGCTTATATATTTCAACCGAAAACACAAATTTTCATCGTCTTGATTCAGCCGCCTATCTTTGACATTTCGCTTTTTTCCGATATATCCGCACGATTGTCGAAGCAATGCCTTTTCGGTTTATTTTCTATCGCTTTCCTAAAACGCCTTCTGACCTCGTCAGTATCTCCCTTTCTCAGCGGCTCCCTCAGGCTCTCGCCGTCATCATAGCACAGACACGGTTTGATAAAGCCCGTCGATGTCAGTCTTACCCTGTTACAGGAACCGCAAAACACATTATGAACGGCATTTATAAAGCCTATATTTCCCTTAAAGCCGTCTATATGATAGTATTTTGCCGGGCCAAAGCCGCTTGTCGAGTCCGTACTTTGGAGCGCGGGATATACGGCTCTGATCTTCTCCAAAATCTCAGCGCAGTCAATGGACTCATAATTTCCTCCCTCGCCTATAGGCATCATTTCAATAAATCTTACGTCTATGGGCCGCTCCTTCGCCATTTGAATAAGCCGCATACATTCTTCTTGCGTCTCCCTTAGCACTACGGCATTTATTTTTACCCTCAGTCCGGCTTCAAGACATAGATCTATGCTTGTCAGAACACGCTCAAGGCAGTCAAACCCTGTTATAAGCCTGTATTTTTCTCTATCCAGAGTATCAAGGCTGATGTTTACTCCGTCAAGGCCGTAAGCCGTTAATTGAGGAAGCTTCTCGGCTAAAAGCACGCCGTTTGTCGTCATTGTCACACGCTCTATCCCGTTTATGGCCTTTATCATTCCCACAAGCTTTTCAGCGCCTGTTCTCGCCAAAGGCTCTCCTCCGGTAAGCCTTATGTACTTTATGCCCTCGCCGGCGGCAATACGGCAGATTTCCGTTATCTCCTCAAAGCTCAGTATTTCGCTCATCGGAATACATTTTATACCGTTTGGCATACAATATCCACAGCGCAGATTGCACCTGTCAGTTACTGACACACGCATATATTCAATTTTTCTGCCAAAGGGATCTATCATACAAACACCTCTTAAAATATTATACAGCCGAGAACAGCTCTAATCAATAGCGGCCATTTTTTATTATTTATAAATTTTTTGCGAAAACTCTTGATTTTATAAATGTCTTATGATAATATATCAAGGTACCTTTTCACGAAGGTGCTTTATATGTGTGCGTAGCTCAGCTGGATAGAGCGTCTGACTACGGATCAGAAGGCCGCGTGTTCGAATCATGTCGCACACATTTTTAATAACCGTATCTTCGCTATACGGTTATTCTTTTATACGCGGAGGTGGCGGAATTGGCAGACGCGCTAGATTCAGGTTCTAGTGAACGAATGTTCATGTGGGTTCAAGTCCCATCCCCCGCATAAAAATAAAGGCCCATATAAAACGCCTTGGCGGATTATATGGGTTTTATTTTATCTGATGGGACTTGAACCGTAGGTATCGAGCCGGTTAGATAACTATGCCTGTGGCATGGTTATCAGGCGAGATGCCCGAGGCGGTACCGAAAGCCGTAGGCTTTGGGTGTCCGAGGGAGCGCAAGTCCGAAGGACGTAGTCCCATCCCCCGCATAAAAATAAAGACCCATATAAAACGCCTTGGCGGATTATATGGGTTTTATTTTATCTGATGGGACTT